>JAZFRV010000105.1:0-2049 GCA_036445875.1 Anaerolineales bacterium | reverse complement strand
GGCAGGCATCGGTCCGGAAGAAATCGATTTTTTTGAAGTCCATGATGCCTTTACGATAATGTCCTCCCTGTCCTTGGAAGCCTGTGGATTTGCCGAACGGGGGCAGGGTCCCCGGTTAGCGCTGGATGGTGAGATTACTCCCGAGGGAAAGATTCCAATCACAACCATGGGGGGATTAAAGGCCAGGGGACATCCCGTTGGCGCGACTGGAATGTATCAAATTGTTGAATCTGTCACCCAATTGCGTGGTGAGGCCGGTCCTGCCCAAATTGATGGGGTAAAGATCGGTATGGCCCAGAATATCGGCGGCAGCGGCGCGACCATCATCACTCATATTCTAAAAGCTGATTGAAGTATTAATTTGGAGATTTCTCTACTAGTCAAATCAGCAAATTATTAATGGATTCATTGTTGACTTTTATTGTCACAGAGTAGAACTGGTGATCAAGGTTGAAAGCCCAATTCATCGGAAGTAGAAAGTTGAAGATGTCGAAAGAGAAAATATATTGTCTGACCTCGGTCTCCACATCCTTTGCTTCCCCGATAAGGCAGGGGTGAACAACCCTGACCATGTTGTTAAAACGATTCCGGGTTTCCTGGAAACACATTCCCCTTTCCAGGAGGAAAGGGACTAGGGGATAGGTCCGAATTGGTTGAAATAACCTGAAGCCGAAACCCTCCTTCAATGGATTATTCTATTGCCCCCATTACCTCGGAATTCGCCCGGGAAATCACTACCTGGACTTATGACCCTCCATATGACCGGTATGATATGTCGTTGGATAATCTCAAAGGATTATTAAATTCGGATTACCGCTATCATATTGTTTTTGATGGAGACCAAACCCTGCTGGGATTTTGCTGTTTTGGAGAGGATGCCCGGGTTCCTGGAGGAAGCTACTCCATGATAGAACCAGCCATCCTGGATGTGGGAGTTGGGATGCATCCCGATTTTACCGATCAGGGATTTGGAAGGGAATTTGTCGGGTTTGTTCTGAATTTTGCCATCCGGACCTTCCATCCTGAAAATTTCAGAGTAACGGTTGCTGCCTTTAATCAACGGTCAATAAAAACATTCAAATCTTTAGGATTTATTGAAACCCATACCTTTGTCCAAGACCGGGTTAAGTTAGAGTTTATCCAGTTAGAACGACCTGCCCGAGAGATAGTAGCTAATGATCTAATAAAAAGGAAGGATGTTATTATGGCAAAAGTTACCATAAGTGATTTAGCATCAAAAACTTGTATCCCCTGCCGGGGAGGAGAACAACCCTTGACCCAGGAACAAATCAATCAGTATCTGTTAACTTTGCCGGAATGGGATATTGTGGAAAGGGAAGGAATTCCGAGACTGGAAAGACGATTCAAGTTTACGGATTTTAAACAAGCTTTGGCCTTTACCAATCAGGTGGGTGATATAGCTGAAGAAGTAGATCATCATCCTGCAATTCTTGTGACCTGGGGTATGGCTGCAGTCAGTTGGTGGACCCATGTGATTAATGGATTACACGACAACGATTTCATCATGGCAGCCAGGACTGATGAAAATTTTCAAGGACTTTATACCAACGAATAAGGGTTAAGGATAGACTCATGCGAGTAACAAACAAAACTGAAATCCAAAATGAATTAATCACTCCGGAAGGTGAGATCATTTATGAATTAATTGGAGCTTCCGCGCTCACGGGTGAAACAACACATCACAGCCTGGCTCATATCATTATTCCTCCCGGGAAGTCTTGCGCGCTACATTTTCATAAAATATCAGAGGAAACTTATTACATTTTAAATGGGCAAGGCTGGATGAAGATTGATCAGGGGGAATTTTCCCTGCAGCCGGGGCAGGCCTGTCTGATCGAACCGGGGGAAAATCATCAAATTTTTAATCGAGGCGAAGTGGATTTAGAGTTCCTGGCGATCTGTGCTCCGGCTTGGGTCCCGGAAGATTCGTATGAAGTGAGTTAATATACAAACCTTCGAGGTCTCAAAGACCTCGAAGGTTTGTTATCTCTCCGACCCCTGTTTCTTAAATATTCTGATCTTCGATCA
>JAZFRV010000104.1:0-4668 GCA_036445875.1 Anaerolineales bacterium | reverse complement strand
ATACAGCAGCCTTAAACCGATTTCCACAGCTACCATGGCAGTACTAAGAGTTGCCAGCAGCTCCAGCGATAAGGCAGAGAGGAAAGTGACCTGGAGGACTTTCATGGTCGTTTTCCGGTACTCATCGCTGGTTTCTTCAATTTTCTTTGTATAAGCTTTTGCCTGGTTAAATAATCTCAAGGTGGTTAATCCCTGCAGACTGTCCAGAAATTGAGCAGCTAACCTGCTGAGAGTGCTGAATTGGCGGTCTGTGATGGTTTTTGCACTGCTGCCAATCAGAAACATAAAATAGGGAATGAGCGGTGCAGTCACCAACAGCACAACACCTGACAATACATCTAATGGAAAAACAAAAAACAAGATTGTCAGGGGAACTAGGGCAGAGAGCACCAACTGGGGAAGGTATTGGCTGAAATAAGCATCTAGCGCTTCAACTCCCTCAATAACTGTGGCGCTGATTTCTCCGCTCCGTTCGCGCTGAGTAAAGGAAGGACCCAGTCCTTCCAGATGTTTTAACAATAACTTTCTGATCCGGCTTTTTACCTGGACAGCTATTGTTTTGGCACTCACGCTGCTTAGCCAAGCCAGCAAAGAACGGATAGTGAAAAACAGCAAGATAAGCCCCAAGAGGCTCCGTACTTCAGGTAACCCATCTCCCTCTAGGAAAACCCGGCTGACAATCCGACTGGTAAATTTTGCCTGCCCAACCGTAAAAATCCCGGATAAAAATCCCAGGAAGATGGTGAGGGCCAGCCACAGACGGCTTTCTTGAGAAAAACGGAGAAGACGGGAATTCGGTAACATAGAGTAGACCTGAATTAGTCTTCATTATAGTATCACAATCATTTATCCCGCAACCCGTCAAGATTTTGGGTGGTTTATTGCAGAATCGGGAGTGAATCGTGCTATACTTTTTTTAGGTTATTTTGAGCATTCACCAGGAGGCAGCAGTATGCCCGATGCAAGCCGTTTCATAGTATTGCTGGGACCGCCAATGTCCGGAAAAGGTACTCAGGCAGTTCGTTTATCTCAACTGCTTGGTATCCCTCAGATCGCCTCCGGTGATCTGTTCCGGGAAAATATTAATAATCAGACAGATCTGGGGTTGGAAGCAAAAAAATATATTGACAGGGGAGACCTGGTGCCAGATAAAGCTACCATCGGAATGGTTAATGATCGACTGCACCAGGAAGACTGCCGTGGGGGAGCTTTACTTGATGGGTTCCCTCGGACTATCCCGCAGGCAGAAGCGCTGGATGAAATCCTGGCAGATTTAGGTTCATCCCTGTCTGTTGTGATTTCAGTTGCTGTGCCCGATGATGCCCTGGTCGCGCGTGCCAGCGGCCGTCGGATTTGCCGGAACTGTGGACAATCCCATCATCTGGTTTTTAATCCACCACTGAAACCGGGCATTTGTGATCATGATGGTGGTGAGCTCTACCAGCGGGAAGATGATCAACCCGAGACTGTCCGACAGCGATTAGCGGTTTACCAGTCTCAGACTAGTCCCTTAATCGAATATTACCGAAACAGGCGTATCCTGCAGGAGATTATTGGCGACCAGTCCATTGCTGAGGTAGCAAAAAATATCCAGGAGATAATCGAAAGCTTATAATTTAGTATTATCTAATGGGAAAAAAAAGAGGTTGGCTGATCATCAGCCAACCTCTTTTGGATTTAGTAGTGCAAATCCGGGGATTCCGGACTAAGTCGTTTCCTAAAAATCCAGTAGGTCCAGCCCTGATAAACCAGAATGATGGGGATAAAAATTGCCGCCACAATGCTAATTACCCTCAGAGTGTAGTCGCTGGAGGAAGCATTGTAAATTGTTAGGCTGTAGGCGGGGTCAAGCGTGGAAATCATCAATCGAGGGAAAAGACCGGAGAATACCATGATTGTGGTCAACAGAATTGCCAATCCACCGAAGATGAAGGTAAGTCCTTCCAGGTCTTTTTTCAGGAACCAACCATAAGCTAGCAGAGATACTGCTGCCAGAGCCGCCGGGATCAGCCCATCATAACCGGGATTATTCAAAATATCTGTTGCTAGGAAGGTCCATACCAGGAAACCCACAGCCAGAATCACTACTGGAATCCAGATTTTACCAGCGAGATCTTTGGCATTTTGTTTGAGATCTCCTTCCAGTTTTAATCCCAGGAAGCTGGCACCGTGCAGCGTGAATAATCCCAGGAAAACCACTCCACCCAGCAAGGAGTAGGGATTAAGCAAAGGAATTAATCCACCGTAGTAGTTCATATCAGCCTCAATAGCCACTCCCCTCATCAGGTTTGCAACGGTCACACCCCAGAGGAAAGCGGGAATCAGACTGCCGATAAATAGTGACCTGTCCCAGTGGCTGCGCCAGGTTTGATTCTCCCGTTTGCTGCGGAATTCAAAAGCTACACCTCTTATGATCAATCCCAACAGCATGATTATCAACGCGATATAAAAGCCGCTGAAGAGCGTGGCATAGAAATGAGGAAAAGCGGCAAACATGGCAGCGCCGGCCGTAATCATCCAGACCTCATTGCCGTCCCAAACAGGTCCAATGGTGTTGATTACGGCTCTGCGCTCATTATCCTTTTTTGCGATTATCAAGAGTAGGATGCCAACACCGTAATCAAATCCTTCTAAAAAGAAGAATCCCATAAACAAGAATGTGATCAGAATAAACCAGATTGTATTTAAGTCCATGATTACTCTCCTCTGACATCCGCTGCAGGTGGGTCACTTTTGCCGTATTTTAACGCTAGCGAAATGCCCACAATCATCAGCACTCCATAAACCAGCGAAAGGCTGACCAGGGAGAAGATTATATTTCCGGGACTGATATTTGGGGAAACTGCATCTTCAATTTTCTGCAGGCCGTGGACAATCCATGGCCAGCGGCCGGTTTCAGCGATCAACCACCCAGCTGTGATCGCTGTTGTGGGTAGCAGCCCGGCAGGGATGACGATTTTTAAGAACCAGGGTCGTTTTTCGAGATCATTTTTGAAAGACCAGAGCACAGCCAGTCCAGATATGAGGATCATCAGCAATCCTATACCGATCATGGTCCTTGAGGCCCAATAGCTTAATATGACGGGTGGAATATAATCACCCGGTCCGTAAAGAGCTACTGATTCGGCTTGAAGCTCCTTGATTCCCACAACCTCACTGCTAAAATCGTTATAGAGTAGATAAGAAAGGGCGTAGGGGATTTTAATATCAAAGGTGTTTTCCTGATTCTTTTCATCAATAATTGCGATAACGGAGAAAGATCCCGGCTGTTCTGTATCCCAAATTCCTTCCATAGCTGAGATTTTCATCGATTGATTTCTTGCCAAAAATTGACCCTGAGCATGACCGATCAAACCGACCAGGATAGATCCAACCAGTGCATAAACGGCAGCCCAGCGGAAAGATCGCTGGAAAAAATCCTTTGTCTTGGGGTTGCCCTTTAATAAGTGGTAAGCGCTGAAAGCCATTACCAGAAAACCTCCCACAGAGATCCCAGCGGTTATAACATGGGGGAATTGGTACCAGACGTTAGGATTCTTGACCAGAGCCCAGAAGTCGGTCATTTCTGCCCGACCATTTCGGATGGCGTAACCCACAGGATTCTGCATAAAGGAGTTGGCGATCAGAATCCAGAGGGCGGAAATATTGGATCCGAGTGCCACCATCCACATCACAGCGGCATGGGCTTCCTTAGAAATTTTATCCCATCCGAAAATCCAGATCCCGATAAAGGTGGATTCCAGATAAAAGGCCAGTAATCCCTCAATAGCCAGCGGGGCGCCAAAAATGTCGCCCATGAAACGGGCATATTCAGACCAGTTGAGTCCAAATTGGAATTCCTGAACGAGGCCGGTCACTACACCGATGGCAAAGTTGATCAGAAATATTTTCCCCCAGAACTTGACCATTCGTTTGTAGATCTCGTCGCCGCTGATTACATAGCGAGTCTCCAGAATAGCCAGGAAGGTCGCTAATCCCAACGTTACAGGGACAAAAAAGAAATGGTAGATGGTAGTAATCGCAAACTGCCACCGGGATAGAATTACAGGATCCATAAGCGCCTCACTTTAAAATAATTTCCCGTCTGCTGATTACATATAATCTTAACTCCAAGAAAACAGACTATTGATGCTCATTTTACTCTAAACAGGCAGATCGAGTTCTGGCTTCTACAATTATTTCTTATCAGCAGAAGGTAGAACGGATTTAGATCTGGCAGCTGGTTTTTTCCCGTAGAAAAAATCATCCATCACCAGCGCTGCTCTTCGGAAAGTGTAGGATTTGGATATCCCCCTGCGAACTAGATTATGGGCCCAATTATCAGGATGGGAGTAGGGACAGACCGCCAGGCATCGCCCACAATCTGTACCGATAATAGTCCAGTAATGGTAGCAGGATTCAGGATTTATTTTCCAACGGAGAACACCATTAGCTTCTTTCCGAGTTCCATATGGGATAGATTGGCTGGGGCAGTTATCAGCACATTTTTTACAAATTTCACAGAAATCAATTAAACTTTCATCCGGTTGAAACTGGTCCGGGATCAGGGGTAGATCCGTAGTCACCACACCTACTCTCACACGGGGACCCTGGCGGGGAGTCATTAGTAAACCAATTCTGCCAATATCCCCTAGTCCTGCATCCCTGGCAACCAAAGGAGCTATAACC
>JAZFRV010000103.1:0-3667 GCA_036445875.1 Anaerolineales bacterium | reverse complement strand
TGGTCTGCTCAATCAGCGACAGAGGGGCTTCCCAAAGTAGCTCCTGAACCAATTTCTTCTCCGTTGCCACAAAAAGCACCTTTTTCGTGGTTACTTTTTCTTTTTGCTCAAATAGGAGTCGCTGGTCGGTCAGATACAGTACACCCTCAGGGTCCTTTTTGCTCTGCTTGGTTTCCTTCGCCCAAACCGCTTTAACAGCCATGATCCCTGATTCAGTTGCCAGCAGCTCAAAGCTCGCCTCACTAAGTTCTGTCAGCATCCATTCCAGTTTTGTGAGATGGTATTTTAGTTTATGAACGTCGCTGCTAAATTGATCGTATCCGCCCCGAACGCTTCGTTCCGCTGCTTCGACGCGACCTTCCAACGTTTCCACCTGTGCCTTGAGACTGCTCAGGCGTGGCCGCAGTGCTGTCGGCGCCCCGATTTTTCCCGCCACCTGCGTAACCTGCGTCTCCAACGGGCGCAAGGATCGCTCCAGGCTGCTCGCTTCTTTTTCAATCTGGGCTGCGAGGTTGGGCGCAATACCAGTCCACTCTTTTTCAAAATCTGCCGCCATCTCTTCCAGATCTTTCTCGAAAGCGTACCCACGCTCACGCAAGGATTTGATCCGTCGATCCATCCCGTTGACAGCGGTACTCAAATCCTCCACATTATCTCGGATATCCGTCATCCGCACTGAAGTTTGCAAATCCCGCAGAGATGATTGCAGGCTTTGAATATCGTTTTTTACTTGCTCGCTTAGGCTTTGATCTGACATGGGATCTCCTTATTCAGATGAATGGATGGTTTTATTCTAACTGATTTTTTCCATTGTTGAAACGCGGAAAGCACATTTTAGGGATGGTTCGCGAGGAAAAGGAGCTAAATCCATCTCAGAAGAAGCGCATCCAAAAAACCGCCCTCCAGGGCGGTATTGATCATTATTCTTCATCCCCCCACTGGTTCCAATTTCTCTAGGCCTCTTTTTCTGCTGCTTTAATTTCTTTGGTTTCCTTTCTGGCTTTGAAAAACTCCAGCACCGGCGGTATAAAGGAGATAAAGATAATCGCAAAAATTACCAGCTCAAAATTCTTTTGAACGAACTCTAAATTTCCAAAGAAATATCCCAGGAAAGTGAAAATCGCCACCCAGGCTATGCCGCCAACCACGTTGAATGTAATAAAATTCCTGTACTTCATATTCCCGATACCGGCTACAAAGGGTGCAAATGTGCGAATAATGGGAATGAATCGGGCCAGAATGATGGTTTTCCCACCGTGTTTTTCGTAAAATTCCTGCGTTTTATGGAGGTGTTCCTTCTTAAGAAATTTAATCTCCCCGCTGAAAGCCTTGGGACCGATATAGGCGCCAATAGAATAATTGACCGTATCACCAATCACAGCAGCAACGCTTAACAACAAAAATAGGTAAAACGGATTCAGTGCACCCATCGCGGCGAAAGTACCCGCCGCAAATAACAAGGAATCCCCTGGTAAAAAGGGCGTCACTACAAAACCTGTTTCCAAAAAAATCACGAGAAACAAAATCCCATAGGTCAAGGTGCCATAATTAGTAATCATGACCTTGAGATATTCATCCATATGCAGTACAAAATCAATTAAAAATGTAATTACTTCCATGAACTCTCACTTTTCTAATATAACCTGCGTCATTATAGCACGTTGAAAGCGAAAATTTGCCCAAATTAAACCGAACAAAGCTCCGAATGCCAATATTAATAAGCCTGCCGGAGCATATCCGGCAAAGGCAAGTGAATATGTTCCCAAGTTTGTCTGGATGGGAGGAAACTCGACCAGAGCAGTCAGAATATTTAACCCATTCCAAACCCCATGAAGAGTAATTGCTGCTACAAAAGCCATCGCAAATCGCCCATATCTATTTTCCGTCCTAGCAGAAGCTATCCCCCATCCAACCAGAGCGGTTGTTAACATATGGATCGCAGCGGTTCCAAGTCTGGATATCATCACAAATGTCCAGATTTCTGCTTCCGCTGCAATGGTCAAATTTTCAAATAAGGCATAACCAGCACCAGATACTGCCCCCAACAAAAATCCATCGCCTGGAGATAGCTTACGACCCATGAGCAGCCAGATTGCTACTGGTTTAATCAACTCTTCGACCACAGGGATTAAAACAGCAATATATATAAACATGCTGCCAGCAATACCAGGCGTTTCAAATAATCTACTGGTCATTCGTTCAAATATGACAGGGGTAATAGAAGATTGCTGAAAATGGTCGAGGAGAATCAGGAAGTCCTGCTTTAACTCCGGTTGGCTTTGAATAAACACCCACAACAGAATCCCAAAAAAGATCAGTATCAGGAGTTCCACAAATAGCGCTATTAATGGGGCTAAGGTAAGACCGCTGCCAAAGACACCCCAAAATCGCTGGGCACTTCCCTCCGGTAGGTTCCTTTTCACAACGTACAACAACCAGAAGATCACCGCCCCATTGGTCAGGATATGAAATAGAGGTAAAACGAAGATACCCCAGGAAGGATTTGACTGAGAGAGGTATCCCAAAAATATTAAGCCTGGAATCGTAAATCCCAGCCATCCCGATCCCGCCCAGGCTTTTTTTCCCGGGGATAATTTACCAAATAAACGGAGACCTGAATAATAAATAGAAGGGATCATTAAGGTTCCGGCAAAACCCAATCCGGCAGAGAATAATAATGATGATCCAAGCTGGGAATCAGCAATGGGAATGCCGCCGATAGCACCCCTCAGGGTCATCAATAAATAACTCACAAATGATGAGCCAATTAGAAATAGCCCAATCAGCAGGCTGAAGCTAAACTGCCCTGCGGTCAGCCAATCAAATTTTTTTTGGGAAGGGACCTGATCCATCAAGGTATCTCTTTTTGAGACATCAGGTCCCATATCAGATACGGCTTATAGTTCATCAATGACAATATCTACGATCAAGTCTCCAGGCGGTAAATCCACTCCTTGCTGGGGATCACGGGGGGTGAGACTTCCCACCACATCCATTCCTTCAATTACTTCGCCAAAAATTGTATATCCCCCGTCCAAATTGGGCGCAGCAGCGTAAGTAATGAAGAACTGACTTCCATTGCTATCCGGACCGGAATTCGCCATAGCGACCAAACCAGCCCGATCAAATATGAGATTATTGGAAACCTCGTTACCGAAGGAATATCCCGGGTTGCCAAAACCGGTACCTGTGGGATCACCGGTTTGAGCGACAAAACCGGGTAATACTCGGTGGAAGGTCACGTCATCAAACCAATCATTTTCTGCCAGGAAAATAAAACTATTCACAGCCAGTGGAGCAACATCCGGGAATAATTCCAGGACGATATCCCCTGCTTCAGTCTCAATAGTGGCATGATAGGTAATTTCCGGATCCACTGTAACTGGAGGGCAATCGGAGAACTGTTGATCTTCAAGTTTAATCATCTCCACAATTGCAGTTAACATCTGAGGATCTGCCTGGGCCTCATACAGGGCGTTGATCTTTATATAAGGAGTGCCGGGGATGCCCATTTGTTGGCCAATTTCCCAGGTCGCTTCAGCATTAGTGGTTATCTCTTCGCTGAACAGATCGGTATTAAACAGCTCCTGATCCAGTCCAATTTCACCTGCCATATCTACCAACCAAAGGCTAAAGTCCTCTATTGATAGAGCAGACCAAACTGCCT
>JAZFRV010000102.1:0-4033 GCA_036445875.1 Anaerolineales bacterium | reverse complement strand
TTTCCGATCCTGATAAATAGATGATTAAAACTTGTGTTGTCTCTATATTGTGGAGCGCGTTCTTATTGTAAAAAGAACCTTACCTAAAGAATCACATCCCGGTTAAATTCCTGCGGATCTTTGAGGAGAGTTGATCCAGGAAGAGAGGCAGACCCAAATTCTGATTTATGGAGAATTACTGGTAGACTTCAGGATTCACACAATATGGTAGCTGGGTTCCCGTGAGACCGGCTTTTAAATTTTCGATTGCCATCAGAGCCATAGTCTTTCTCGTCTGGATTGTTGCAGATCCAATATGGGGAGTGATAAGGCAATTATCCAATTCGAACAGTGGATGATCTGAGGGAAGAGGTTCGGGGTCTGTGACATCCAGGCCGGCTGCCCGGATTTGACCATTTTTTAAAGCCCTAAATAAGGCGGAGGGATTCACAACCGGACCACGGGCAGCATTGATTAATATAGCCGATGGTTTCATTTTCTGAAATTCATTTTCATCGATCAAATTTCTAGTATTTTCTGTCAAAGGAGTATGTAGGCAAATAAAATCACTGGTCTTTAATAACTCATCCAGACTGACTTGTTTCGCATTTAGGCTGATTATTTTCTCTGGCAGGGGACTGCGGTTAGTAAAGATGATCTTGGCTCCAAAGCCTTTTAACCTTTCTCCAACGGCAGTTCCGATTTTACCCAAACCAATAATTCCCACTGTCGAATTTTTTATATCCACACCCAACCAACCCGTTGGATCCCAGTTGGTCCAGCGTCCCTGGCGGGCATCTTTACTTGCTGTGAAAAGCTGTCGGCAGACTGCCAATAGAAGGGCGACAGTTAAATCAGCTGTTCCCTCCGTAAGCACCCCCGGAGTGTGTCCCACAGGAATTCTCAAACGAGTGCAAGTTTTTACATCGATATTGTCAACACCTACGGCCATGGTGCTGACAACTTTCAGATTAGGTGCTTTTTTCAAGAGGTTTCCTGGGAGTGGATCATCCAATAAACATAAAATACCTTCAACCTGATCGAGGTGGATAATCAGATTTTTATCCAAACCGCGTTTTTCAGGAAGTCCTTTAATGACAGTATATTCATTAAGTAAATCCCCCACCCAATTTTCAGGTAGTTCATACGTCATAAGAACCAGTGGTTTACTATTCTTCATAAATCCTCATAAAAGGTGAATAAAAAACAGAGATCATTAACATTTGTTTGGGTTGGACCCGGTTGTAGTAAGTCATCAAGTTTTAAGAAATACGAATAGGAATCATGGTTCTCGAGGTAAGTATCCAACTGCATCTGGGATTCCTTACCTTTCCTAAAACTTTCACCAGTTACAACAGCTCCTGCAGCACCTGTCGTTCCATCTTCTCCGTCTGTTGCTAAGGTTATCAAGACTGCGTTTGAGATACCATCCAAGATTCTTACTGCGTTAAGAGCGAGTTCGAGGTTTCTTCCTCCTTTGCCGATCTTTGTGTTGGGAGGAATTGTTACAGTCGTTTCTCCACCTCCGATTAAACAAGCTGGACGCGGAACTGGTTTGTCATCCCTGGACATTTTTATTAGGTACTCGGCAAATTCTGCTCCAACCTGGGAGGCTTCACCACTCAGGGGATCTGGCAGAATAGAGGCGTTGAATCCTTCCTCCTCCGCTGCCAAGATTCCGGCTTGAACAGCATCCAAGTTACTCCCAAGAATATGGTGACTTGTATTGTCAAATGTTGGATCTCCCGGTTTGGGTGTCTCAGGATAATCTCCAGAGCATCCTTGAAATATTCGATCAACAATCACCTCCGGCAATAGTGCTTCCAGTTTATATTTCTTGATGATCTGTCTGGCGTCCTGGAAAGTAGAAGGATCAGGCGAGGTGGGACCAGAGGCAATCATATCGATGGGATCACCAATCACATCAGAAAGGATCAACGTGATCAGCTTTGCTGGGGCCGCCAGACTCGCCAATCTGCCACCTTTAACTGAAGAGATGTGTTTCCTGATGGTATTTATTTCATTAATTTCCGCACCGCAGTTTAAAAGGAGTTGATTGGTATTAACCAGGGCATCGAAGGAAATACCCGGGGAAGGAGCAGCTAATAGAGCTGATCCTCCCCCAGATAGCAGGAACAGTACGAGGTCATTGGGAGTCAAATCCGAGAGTTGAGTTTGGATACATTCAGCTGATTCTTGGCTGGTTTGATCTGGGACTGGATGACCTCCAGTGAGAATTTTAATTGTTCTTGAATATTTTTTAGGCAGCTGGCCTTGGTGGGTTTTTGTCAGAATTGTGCCCCTGGTCAAGTTATCTCCAAGTAGATTTGCTACAGCTATTGACATCGGGTAAGCTGCTTTTCCGACTCCAACCAGGATAACTCGTTCGAATGCTTTCAGGTTCAGTTTTTCTTCACCAAACAAGAGATGATTATTTTTTCGAACCAGGAATTTATTTACCAATTCTCCGGGCTCGACAGCATTTATAGAGGCAGCGAGAACTCTGGAAGCCTTCATCCCCCATTTGGTTTTCTTTAGAGAGCTGGTTTGGAATGCCGCTGGAGATAGGATCATAGCAGGTTGCTGGCCTGAATACATTGAGGAGAATTGTTTTTTGGTGAGTTTACAAAGGTTGAAACCGGATAGGTCTGCATCAGATCTGCAGGATATGAAATTAGTAAAGGTTGAAAAACTTCCGGCCGACCTTCTTCTGGTTTTAACCACTCAGAATATTTTTCGGGAGGAAGTATAACAGGCATTCGATCATGGATAGGTTTTACGATGTCATTGGGGGTTGTGGTAATAATACAGGCTGATCTTATGGAATCTCCTTCAGGCGAGTTCCAGAGATCCCAGATCCCAGCAAATGCAAAAGGAGATTGGTCCTTGTGAGTGAAGTAGTAAGGGGTTTTACTTTTCCCGGATGTTGATTTGCTCCACTCAAAGAAACCATCTGTCAGGATTAGACATCTTCGACGCCGGAAACTGGATTTAAAGGAAGCTTTTTCTGAGATCGTCTCGGACCGGGCGTTGATCAGAGTATATTTACCGAAGTTATTTGCCTTCGTCCAGGATGGGATTAATCCCCAGCGGTAAAAATCAAGCTTGTTGCACCCATCATTAACCACCACAGGTATAGGTTGAGATGGCGCTATATTATAACTTGGCGGGATATCAATGGGTATCTGAAAATTCGGGAAAGCAGCTTGTAGCTCTTCAGGGGAGACTGTGAGGGTGAACCTGCCGCACATATTTACCTCCAGAGGGGCATAGAATGATGCTAGTATTGTAGCTGATATTCCCAATAGAAATACCCCTTGACCTGAGGGGGGCAGGCCAAGGAGTAATGCGATTATCACATATCCGTATATGCCTGTCAAGACGGTTGGCTGAAAGTGAACTGGGACAGGAATACGTCTTCAGAACCAACCCCTAAGGGGGTATTTAAGGCACTAAAGAGGATGCAAAATCTTTGATGATATCATCTGATCTATTGAAATCTAGACGGGCTCATTCCATCCTTGAACAAACGCATCTTAATCCAGTACATTCGAGAACTAAAGGAGCAGTTATTATTGATAAGATCTAAATAAAACCAAGATCCTGATTGAAATCCCCGATCAGGAACCCGGTAATGTAAATGCCTGGCACTGGATCTGGGTGATTTGCCCTTTCACTGCCAAGGCTGCTCTATAATCTTCTGCTATGTGTAATTCCCGAATATTCCATCCAACATTATTTGGTGCAGTCGGGTCTTTCCTCAATTCAAAATTATACAGTCCATCAGTTTTATTGCAAATTGAAAAGCTGTTTGCTGGCCGTTGAAATCCTTCCCCAGTTCCCTTTAAGTAAGCCTCTTTGGCGGTCCAAATTCTAAAAAACAGATCATTGAGTCCAGTTTTCTTTTCAGAAGATAAAATTTGCTGCTCGTAGGGGCTGAAGTAATTTTTGATAATGGTATCAATATTTGATATTGAATATACCTGCTGGAGATCAACCCCAATTGGAACATCCATGACAAAGCCATATAGAAATAAACCTTCCGAATGGGATA
>JAZFRV010000101.1:0-4020 GCA_036445875.1 Anaerolineales bacterium | reverse complement strand
ACCAGACTAATAATTTCTTGATCCGGTGGAACCTCTTCAAAAGACAAAATCGCCGGATAGGGAGGAGTGCACATTACAACCAGTTTTATCCCTCCCCGGTCTTCTACCCGGGCAAGGTAGGGATCATGGTCCCGGTATTCTCCAGCGATTAAGCTGGCCAGAATACCAAGAGGTAGGTTGTTTTCTGCTTCATGTACCAGGAGATGTTCTTTGATGGATGCCTGAAACGAAACTGGGTCAGGGTTTTTTAACAGCTTCACCATTTTGCTCTCTTTTCGGATTTAGATAACAGGAACTGATACTCCATACTTTTTATCATAACATCTGCACTTATTGACCGCCTCAAATTGAGGAGCGGAACCTCGTATGGTAGATTTAATTTCCAGATGTATAATATGATGTCATACCGATACTAGAAGGAAATATGAAATATAAATTCCCATCAGATGAGTGGATCAAAAAACTGAGTGAATTACTGAATGCGAGCGAATCCTACGCCCGTTCTGCCAAAGACTGGGAAGGTGATTTTATTTTTATCGTTGAACCAGATGAGGTTTACGATCAAACTGCCTATTTTCATTTGGAGCTTTTTCACGGGAAAAGTCCTGGAGCCGCAATGGTGGAAGAAGAAAACCTGCCAGAAACTGAATTTATCATTACTGCCCCCTACGTCACTTGGCGAAAAGTTATTGATAGTAAACTTGACCCCATCCAGGGCATGATGACCGGACAATTAAAGTTGAAAGGTGATTTAATGAAGATCATGCGTTACCCAAAAGCTGCCCAGGAGCTTGTCTCCTGCTGCGCAGATGTACCCACAGAGTGGTAGAAAATTGCAGTTCATGTCCTATCTTTATAGGAGGACCCGATGTGGTATTTTATTTCTCCGGATATTGTTTTTGGCGAGGACTCACTTAACTCCCTGGAGGAGCTCAGCGGGAAAAGAGCCCTGATCGTAACCGATAATAATCTGGTGCAGATCGGTATCGCAGACCGGGTATCTGCTCGGTTAATTAATTCTGGGATTGAAGTTCAAATATTTGACAAGGTTGAACCTGACCCAACCACAGAAGCAGTGATCGTAGGGGTCGAGGCTGCCAATGAATATCAACCTGATTGGATCGTGGGGTTGGGCGGGGGCTCACCCATCGATGCGGCCAAAGCCATTTGGGTCCTCTATGAACGACCGGATCTACAGCCGGAAGCCATCAACCCTTTTATCACTCTTGGACTCAGGAAAAAAGCTCGCTTAATTACCATCCCCACTACCAGTGGAACAGGTGCGGAAGTTACCTGGGCTATCTTGTTAACCGATCAGGCTAACCAGCGCAAAATGGGATTGGGCAATCGAGAGAATGTTGCAGACCTTGCAGTGGTGGATCCAGCCCTGGCTTCAGGTATGCCTCCCAAACTCACTGCTGATACTGGAATGGACGCATTAACTCATGCCGTAGAAGGTTTTATCTGCACCTGGCATACAGATCTGACTGATGGATTGTGCCTGAATGCTGCCAGGGACGTCATCGAGTATCTCCCCCTGGCATACGAAGCTTCTCAATCAGACAATCCAGAACAAGATCATTTCAAAAAAGCTCGCGAAAAGATGCATAATGCTGCCACTTCTGCGGGGTTGGGTTTTGGCAATTCCATGGCATCCCTGGCTCATGCCATGGGCCATGTATTGGGTTCAACCTTTCACGTGCCTCATGGGCGGGCTGTGGGATTATTTCTTCCCTACACATTAGATTTTACGACCCGGACAGTTCCTGAAAGAAGTGATCAGTTAACCACGGCTTTAGGCATCTCAATACCAAAAGCTAAAACTGGTCATGCTCTGGCCAATTGTATCCGTGACCTCTCCCGGTTGGTGGAAATGCCAGGCTCTATCTCGGATACAGGAATCAAAGAAGATGATTTTAAGTCTCAGCTGGATAAATTGGTGGATGATGCCTTTAATGATACCCAGATGATCACTTGCCCCCGGACTCCTTCATTCCAGGAATTAGAGCAGCTTTATCTGGCGGCCTATTATGGCGATCCAATAGATTTTTAGCCACCACCAAGATTAATGATCCAAAAAACGAAGACCGGAATAGCTCACAGGCGAAACGATGAATAAATACCTGCACATCAATCTTTCTGCCGGATCAATAAAAAAGAAGGATATTGACCCTGCTCTGTCCAGGGATTTTATAGGCGGCAGCGGTCTCGCTGCTCGGCTCCTATACGACCTGATAGATCAAAACACCGATCCCCTCGGCCCAGAAAATCCCCTTTTATTCATGACTGGTCCGTTGGTAGGTACTGCAATGCCGGCAGCTGGACGATGTACAATCAGCGCCCGATCTCCCCTGACTGGATTCTGGGGGGAGTCCAATACGGGAGGTTTTATAGGTCCAGAACTTCGTTTTGCTGGATATGATGGAATGTTGATCACCGGCCGCTCAGACAAACCTTGCTGGATTTCGGTCATTGATGGTGAGGTAAAAATTCATGATGCAGCCCAGCTCTGGGGACAGGACACTTATCAGGCCCAGGAGAGTATCCGTCAATTGTTGGACGAACCGAAGGCGCGCATAACCTGCATTGGGGAAGCCGGGGAACATCTGGTCAAAATGGCTGCTGTGATCAATGATCATGGTCGGGCCGCTGGAAGGACGGGAATGGGGGCCGTCATGGGTTCAAAGAATCTCAAAGCGATTGCCTTCCGCGGCAGTGGAAAAGTGCCCTTGTCTGATCCGGAAACGTTTCAAGAAGCTGTGACAGAGATCCTGGGTACATTAAAAGATGATCTTTCCGTACAAGCGCTGAGGATGGCCGGCACAGCGGGTTATATAGACATGGCGCTGATGTTCGGTGATATGCCGATCCGCTACTATCAACAGGGTGAGTGGGAGGAAGGGAGCGACCTCTCCGGCGTCCTGATGGCTGAAAAACACCTGATCCAGAACACCGCCTGTTACCGCTGCCCGATTGTCTGCGGACGGGAAACCCGGACAGTTAAATACCGGGTTGATAAAGTGGATGGACCTGAATATCAAACGATTGCCTCTTTCGGCTCTCTCGCCAGGGTAGATGACTTGGAAGGCGTAATATACGCTGGACACCTTTGCAATTTGTACGGATTGGATACCATCAGCACTGGATCAACCATTGCCCTAGCATGTGAGCTGTTTGAAAAAGGATTTCTCACCAAAGAAGATACTGGCGGATTGGATATTCGGTTCGGCGATGTGAAAATGACCCATCAACTGATTAAATTAACCGCTCACCGGGAAGGGTTTGGTGATCTATTAGCCGAAGGCAGTGCAGCGCTATCTGCCCGATTCGATGTCCCGGAAATGTCTGCCACTGTCAGGAACCTTGAAATACCGATGCATGATTCCAGAGCATTCAGCGGCATGGCTCCTATTTATGCCCTCTCACCGCGGGGCGCCTGTCACTTGCAGGGAGATATGTATCTCGTGGACACAGGACAGGGTCCTCCCGCTGAACTGGATATCCATCCCGGCGAACGCTTTGATAATTCGGAAGATAAAGGCCAAACAGCTGCCCGTGTACAGGCCTGGCGCAGTGTTTATAACGCCCTAACCGTTTGTCAATTTATGAATCCCGGAGCTGCGAAGATAATGAAAGCTTTAAACGCTGCAACCGGGTGGGGTTATTCGCTGGAAGAACTGATACTAGCAGGAAAAAGAATCTTTACCCTCAAACGAATACTCAACGCCAAACTGGGCTCCACAAAGGCAGATGATCGTCTGCCAGATTTTATGTTAACTTCCCTCAAAGAGGGCGGTACTCTCGGATTTACGCCAGATATGAAGCCGCTGCTGGCAGGAGCCTACAAAGAACACGGATGGGATCCAGCTACCGGGATGCCCGGAAAAGACACCTTGTTGAAACTGGGTTTGGAATTCACTCTCGGTGAATAATTCTGCTCCAAAATCGTAGAATATTTCCTGCCCTGTACATATAAGCGACCCTTTGTCCTAATGTTGTCAAGCCATTTAATCTTATGGC
>JAZFRV010000100.1:0-8661 GCA_036445875.1 Anaerolineales bacterium | reverse complement strand
TGGCTGCCAATGGGACCGATGTCTCTGGTTCTTGGCGCTCATACCGGTCCAAGTATGGTCGGCGTTGCTTATGGATCAGCCCAGGTCTTTGAGGATATTCCCTGAACGATGATCGAAGAGTATTATCCAAATGTCAAGGATTGATATATTCTGGCAAGGAACTCGTTGATTTCTCATGAACCGGAATATCACCCCGGAGAAACTCTCCGGGGTTTTTTCTTCTCAATTGGAGAGTATTGATCCGGAATGATGATTATCCTGCTCAGGATCAGGGCTGAAAGCTGTATAATAATCTGATGAGATCGGCCCTGAAATTTTAGATTAATCCTTATCATTTTTTCCTATGATAGAAGAAATCACAGCTAAAACAATCCTTAATCATGGAAAGCAGCCAGACCCCTGGTTTGGATTAAAGTACAACATGAATCTTTACCGGGGTTGTCAGCATCAATGTGTCTACTGCGATTCTCGCTCGGATTGTTATCGGATTAAGGATTTTGCGAAAATCCAGGTAAAGATCAACGCGTTGGATTTGCTTGAAGGTGTCTTGCCGCGCAAAAGGGTTCGAGGAACGATTGGGTTTGGTTCAATGAATGATCCCTATATGCCTGTGGAAAGGGAATATCGATTGACCAGAAAATCCCTGGAAATTATCTCGGCCAATGAGTTCCCGGTGCATATTTTAACCAAGTCAGACCTGGTTCTCCGGGATATTGACCTTCTTGTGGAGATCAGCAATGTGTATGCTGCAGTAAGTTTCACAATTACCACGGCTGATGATGAATTGGCTCAAAAACTTGAGCCAGGCGCTCCCCTCCCTTCACAACGATTCCAGGCCATGGGGAAGTTGGCGAAGGCAGGAGTACTTACTGGGGTCACAATGATGCCGATCCTACCATTTTTGGAAGACAGTGAGGAGAATCTTTTAAAGATCATCTCTTTTTCTAAGGAAAACGGCGCCACGTACATCATTCCCTCTTTTGGTGTTTCACTCCGACCTGGCTCTCGGGAATATTATTACCAAAAACTAGATCGGCACTTTCCTGGTATAAAAGAAAAATATATAAAACAATATGGCAACCAGTATCAGTGCAATATTCCTAATTGGCAGAAAATGAATATCCTGTTTCAGGAAGAAATCAATCGAATTAATATCAGTACCAGAATACCAGTTCATGAACCAAAGAATATTATTGGCTTATCAAAACAAATGCGCCTTTTTGATTGACATCAACCAAAAACTGAACCATCCTGAAAATACAGGTCAAGAGAGGAGACAAACACGATGCCTCAATCAATTCAATTTCTATCGGGAAAGACAGCCTTGTTAGTAATCGATGTCCAGCGAGCTTTATTTACCCGACCTAATCCTATTTACAAATCTTATAAATTTATAGAAACCATTAATGCCATAGTTGATCGCTCCCACCTATACGGAGTGATGGTTGTCTATGTTCAACATACCAACCAATCCTTATTTAAAGAGGGCACAGAAGGGTGGCAATTCCATCCCGATATTTCTCCTCTGGAAACGGATTTACTGATTCAAAAGAAAAAGGGAAATGCCTTCTTGGATACACCACTCCATAGTGAATTGCAATCCCGGGGAATTCAATATCTACTTATCACAGGATTGGTTACCGAGGGATGTGTCCAGGCAACCTGTCTGGGAGGTATGGAGTTGGGTTACGGGGTTATCCTGGTAGAAGATGGACACAGTAACTTCAACAAAGATGCAGCCAATGTCATTATAGAAAGCCAGATAAAACTTGAACAGGCAGGTGTGGAAATCATTCCCACAAAGAATATTGGATTTATCTGAAGATCTATGATCAGGAGAATTATATGGTTGGCTACCAATATGACCAGCTGGAGCTTTGTTTTTACTACATTTAGCCAAAGAAGAGAGATCTGCCTCAATAAAATTCACCTCTCCCCCGTGAAAAAACTGTAAGGTATGCGCAATTATCTAGCGACTATCGATAACAAACCTGTTAAGCGGGTTCCCTTCAATTTCAACTAAGATGCAGGTAGTATAAATTCTTTGTCGGGTGATTTCCCCGAATAAAGGAATTACAATCGTTGAATATGAATAAATTTTTTACTATTCCAGAGTTTAAAAATGAAGAAGAAAAGCGTCGAGCCAACATATTGGTTGCGACGCAATTTGCTTCGATCATCATGATCGTAACGATCGAAATCATTTCTTATATCCTGGAGCCAGAACATACAGAAGTTATTTGGCAGGGAATGATTGGGGCAGCAGCAATGTTTATTTCCTATCTTCTACTCAGAAAAGGAAAACTGGAAGCAGCCGGCTGGTTGATTGCAGTATTGGGTTGGTTAATTTTGACACTTGACCTGGCTTTTATATCCGGTATTCGGGGTGTGAACGTCCTTGGGCAAGTATTAATTGTGTTGTTTGTTGGATTGACGATAAGTGGAAAGTCTGCCTTAATAATTACCTTTGTCAACGTTGGAATGAACCTCATTATTCTCCAGTTGGAACAAAATGGCATCTTGGCACAACCGGTTCCTTTACAAGCAAATTATACTCGTTGGTTTATTCAATCAATCTATACCGCTTTAGCAGCCGTCTATATTTGGAGAGCCGATGTTGGTATGAAGAGTACTTTATTCAAGTCCCAGGCCACTGCTGATCGTTATCGAGCCTTGTTTGAACACACCAATGACGGTGTGGTTATTCTTAATCCAGAATGGTATCTACTGTCGGCCAACTCCCAGGCTGCTGATATGTTGGATTATTCTCTGGATGAACTGACTGGCGAGCAATTTTCTGCTTGGAATATTTTAGAGGAGCCCGATAAAATAAAGAAATATAAAGATGATGTCCTGTGGGGAGATGAAATCCCTATCTTTGAACATAACCTTAAAAGAAATGATGGGGTAATCTTTCCAGCAGAAATAAACATGGCATTGGTGCCGGATGCAGAAGGAAGACCCCTGCATATTCAATGTATCTTGCATGACATCACAGAACGAAAAAATTACGAGCGGCAATTATTACACCAAGCCTTACACGACCCGCTTACAAATCTACCCAACCGGACTTTATTTGAAAATCGTTTCCAGCTTGTTCAATCTCGCAGGCAGGAAGAGCATAGTTTGGTAGCAATCCTATATATTGATATTGATGGGTTTAAATTGGTGAATGATACTTATGGCCACGCTGCTGGTGACCAAGTATTGATGGAATTTGGCGGACGTTTACTAGAGTCACTGCGAGAAAGTGATACAGTTGCTCGGGCGGGGGGAGATGAATTCTTAATCATTCTTGATAATATTTCTAATAAATCAAATGTCAGCAGAATCGCTGATAAGTTAATAGAGCGTATTGCTCACCCTTTCCAGGTAGGTGAGCATTTGATCCAGATTACTGCCAGTATAGGTATAAATTTCACTGAGAGAAGTAATCTTTCAGAGATTGACCTAATAAAAACCTCAGATACAGCGATGTATCAGGTCAAAGAGGATGGGAAAAACGATTTCAGATTTTACGAATCTGGCGATCCATCTTAATCACTCTCCCAATCGAAGAGAATATCCCTTTCTGTAATTTATCCAAAAACAATGCCATGGATTAGGCAGGTTATTTTCCATTGTCGGAGTGCGCGGATTTCTCACCCAAAACAGAATGATAAAAACCCCAAGTGATGGTTATAATAAAAAGGAAAGACCTCGTCTGATTTTTTTATTGACTAGGCTTACGATCCACATCTATTGGCCGCATTCCAGGAGCAATCTTGGCACCGCAAGCTCTTCTTCAAATCAAAAATCTTACCAAATCCTTTGGGGAAATCCAGGCTGTCCAGAATCTGAGTCTGGATATATTTTCTGGTGAGGTATTTGGGCTGCTGGGTCCCAATGGCGCCGGAAAAACTACAACGATTAATTTGATAGCTGGTTTGTTAAAACCCGATTCAGGAGATATCTTTCTTCGCGGCCAAGCCCTTCAAGCTGGTGACGCGAAGACCCGCATACGAATAGGAATTTGCCCTCAGAAAAATATATTATGGGCCAAATTAACTCCAGCGGAACAGCTGATATTTTTAGGAAATATGTATGGGATGCGGCCGTCCTTGATCTCCGATCGCTGCCAGATGCTATTGGACACTCTGGGCCTAAGAGAGGACGCCAACAAACTAGCAGGCACCCTTTCCGGAGGAATGCAGCGCCGTTTGAATATTGCCCTGGCCTTGATTCATGACCCCGAGATTGTGATCCTCGATGAACCTGAAGCCGGGTTGGATCCCCAGAGCCGTATTAATGTTCGGGAGTACATCAAAACCCTGGCAAAAGATAAAACAATTATCATCACAACTCATAATATGGATGAAGCGGATAGAATGGCAGATCGGGTAGCCATTATCGATCAAGGAAAACTTTTAGTCCTTGATACTCCTGATGCGCTAAAACAGACAGTTGGCAAAGGAGATGTGCTTGAGATAGGCCTAACAAACCGATATGACCAGGCAGGAAAAGCATTGGCGTTCATGGATGATCGAGCTCAGATTCTACTTGTGGGTGATATGGTCCAGATCCGTACCTTAGATCTGGTAAACATGCTTCAACAGATTCTCGCTAATTTGGATGAGCATGGCATCGAAATTGGGGATATTCGTCTCCGGAAGAACACCCTTGAGGATGTTTTTATTCAGCTGACCGGAAGGAGACTGCGGGAATGAAAATTCTTATAATCTTCTGGAAAAGTCTGAAGGAACAAGCCCGGGATTCAGTTACTCTGGGATTAAGTCTGATAATTGGATCCTTTTTTGTGCTTCTTTATTGGCTAATGATACCCAGCGGGTCCACCACCTATGGCGTAATGGTCCAAAACCTGGATACAGGCCCTAGAGGAAAAGAAGCAATCAACCTGTTAGAAATATTGACATATCCAAGTGGCGATCCCCTACTAGAAGTATTTATTGTTGATAATCAACAGAGAGCGGAGAAATTGCTTAAGGACAGGGATGCAGAAGTTCTCCTAATTATTCCTGAAAACTTTTCCATTACACTCCAGGCGGCGGCAGAGGACGTGATTCTTGGTCCAGCAGAAATCACCCTGATTGGAGATTTGACCAATCCTTATTATGCGGTTGGCGCGGTGATGGCCGGCAGTGTAATCGATGAATATGTTCAGATGCAAACCGGCGAAATACGGCCGATCCAATTTTCAGAAATTGCTCTAGGAGCTTCTGCGGGTCGCTCCGAATTTGATCTCTACATTCCCGGCATCCTGATTGTCTCGGTAGTGATGCTGGTATTTATTGTTTCAATGACCATCACCCATGAAGTTGAAGCAGGTACACTGCGTCGGCTGCAGATGACCTCAATGAAAGCATCAGAATTATTAATTGGCATCAGTTTGCCAATTATCCTTCTTGGAATAGTCTCCTTGTTATTGACTTTGATTGTGGCAATCGCGCTGGGATTTACCAGCCAGGGCTCAATTATGGCAGCCTTGTTGATTGGCGGCATTACTGCCATAGCAGTAGTTGGAATAGGTTTAATCGTAGCCTCATTTTCAAAATCCGTCAGCCAGGCTTTTATCATAGCTAATTTTCCTCTGATATTCTTTATGTTTTTTTCTGGGGCTGTTTACCCGATCCCGCGAATTATTCTATTTCAGGTAGCGGGAATAAATATCAGTTTGTATGATGTGCTGCCGCCGACCCATGCTGTCGTGGCATTAAATAAAATACTCACCCTGGGATCGGGATTGTCGGACGTGCTGTACGAACTCTTTTCTTTGTTGATTCTCTCTCTTCTTTATTATCTACTCGGGATCTGGTTGTTCCAAAGAAGGCATTTACGCCTGGAGTAGTCCTAAACCATAATGACCAAGGTTTGGGCTTTGATGTGTTGGCAGGTATTGGACCAGAAAGTGTTCCCATGATGGCAAACTAAGTCATGATATTACACGAGAAAGCACTTTCCGAGGACACTAATACTAACTATGTCCTGGATTTATTTTTCTCGCACTGCAGTAAAATATAATTATCAGAAAATCGGCGAAATATGGCTTGCGGTGTAATCAGGGAGGATTTGATTGTCCGCGTAGGAGCGGAAAATTATACAGAAGCCCTATTAAAACCTGATTTAGAGTTATTTGATATTACCGGCAATGCGATGACCGGCTGGGTTATCATCAAGGAATCGGGCTGCAGAGAGGACAGCAGTCTTAAGGCCTGGGTTGACCAGGGAGCTACATACTCTCTGACACTGCCCCAAAAAGAGTAGATTCATGTGACAGACCACAAGATGGTTTATCAGCAGGAAGCTGCCCAATACCAGCGATTGATTAGCAGGGAAGATTATTTGGGCAACTTGCTTCCAGCAATAGAAAAAATAACCTCTCTTCAAGGCAAAGATCTAGTAGATCTAGGGGCAGGTACCGGTCGCCTGGCGCACCTTCTGGCTCCTTGGGTGAGATCAGTTCATGCTTTAGATCTCTCTCCTCACATGTTGGGGGTCGCAGCGGAATTACTGCGATATCAAAAACCGAAAACCTGGCAAGTGACCGCAAGTGACCATCGCTGGATCCCGTTGGCTGACAACTCAGCTGATCTAATAGTTTCCGGGTGGAGCATCTGTTACCTGATGGTCTGGGAAGGGGAAGACTGGAAAAAAGAAATTGAAAAGGCGCTGCAGGAAATCAAGCGGGTATTAAGGAAGGAGGGAATGTTGATCATCATCGAAACCCTGGGTACCGGGAATAAAGATCCAGTGGAGATCGATAAATTAAAACCATATCTTAATTTCCTGGAAGATAGTGGATTCCGGAAATCCTGGATTCGAACCGATTATTGTTTTATTAATCGGAAAGAAGCGCAGGAGTTAGTGAAATTTTTCTTTGGAGAGGAGATGGTGAGCAAGATCGGAGACGAAGAACAACCGATCCTTCCCGAATGCACAGGCCTCTGGTGGATAACAGCTTAGAACATTCAAATATGGAAATCAACTATGTCTTGGAGGATAACTACCATATGAATTATGCCATTCATAAATTATTAGCCAAACCCTTACGGCTCTATCGTGTCTACCAACGGGTTTTGTGATAATCTGCTGATTTTCAACCCAAACAATAAACTTATATAAATGAATGATCTCATGAAATCCAGCTCATCGAACAAGAGAGCAAGAAATCTGGCAATAGTAGAAGCTTTGTTTACCACTCTGATCTGGTCATCAACTTTTATCATTGTGAAGTTGGGGTTGGAGACAATGGGCCCTTTAACGATTGCCGGATTCAGATATATGATTGGGGGTTTGGTATTGCTCCCTGCTGTCTTGTTGAGAAAAAAAACCAATGCTCCTATCTCAAAGAGCATCTGGGTTCGCTTGATCCTGATAGGAATAAGCTCAAATACGATTGCCAACGGAGCTTTATTCTGGGGGTTGAAATTTGTTCCGGCAACCACGGGTTCTTTCATGCTGAGCCTGGTCCCCATACTGGTTTTAGTTGGTGGATCATTATTTCTGCAAGAAAAACCAACTCGTTGGCAGGTCTTGGGTGTGATCATATCTTTTCTGGGGAGCGGGTTGTTCTTTTCTACAGGACTGCTTCCGGGAGAACCGCGGGGGATGTTCATTATTTCCCTGGGGTTATTTGGATTCATGGCTTTCAGCTTGCTCGGTCGAAGTATAGCCAGGGATAGGCAGCTGGATCCCCTTCGATTAACTACCTTGCCTTTATTAATTGGTGGTTTCTTGAGTTTTATCCTGGCAATTATCGTAGAAGGGATTCCGCATCTTTCAGGGACCTCAATATTTATTGTGTTATGGTTGGCGGTGATAAATACTTCTCTGGGCTACCTGCTTTATAACCGTGCTCTCCAGGAATTGACTGCGTTGGAGGTGAATATGATTTTAAATTTATCTCCATTTATGACTGCTTTGCTAGGCTGGATCTTTCTGGGTGAGCGTATATCAGTTATTCAGCTTGCCGGGATGTTGATTATGATAACAGGCGTGATTTTAGTTCAGCGGACATTTAGACCCGAGCCCGTAGTCAATTGATACCTGGAATGCTGATCTTTTGAACGTGATAATTTTCCAAGAGAATATTTGAGTTAGGTTTTGAACTTTCAAAATAATAGCTTCTTTTTGTGATTTTCCTAAAAAAAGATCGGTATAATCAGGATAACAAGTTGAAAATTTACAGATATATTACAGGGAGATCAATTATTGACTGAATCAGATCCAGGTCAAAAACCTTTACCAGGAAAGGCATTAATATTAGGCAGGTTAGGAGAAACACCAATCACTGTTGGCGGACTGACCTGGTTCCCAGCCATACAGTTGTTATCATGGGTGATTATGACTCGCTTATCCAGAAAAAACAAACCGGATAAAGGGTTTTTCTGGCATATTTCAGAGGGCGCATCAACTTCTTCTGCGCTTTTGGGAGCTGAATGGTGCCATAACCTTGCCCATGTCTTTTTTGCTAATCGGATTAGAAAACCAATGGATGAACTCAGGATCCAGATGGGGATGCCTCGCTGTATATATAATGAAATTAATGACCGGGAGGTTTCTCCACGGCAGCATATTATCCGCTCTCTGGGGGGACCCATAATAAATCTAGTGTTGATTCCGGTTGCTGCTCTGATTAAATATACATCAAAACCTGGCTCAATC
>JAZFRV010000099.1:0-3315 GCA_036445875.1 Anaerolineales bacterium | reverse complement strand
TCTCCCTTGGTGGTGACAGTAAATACCACCTGAAAAAACGAACGCGACCAAGGCGTTCGTTTTTTTTTTAAAAATTTACGTTGATATTTATTTTTTCCCCGGAAAGTCCCAGGGTGTTTGAAAAAATAAACAGCCAGCAATACCCCCAGGCTCAAAACAACTCATAACACCTGGAATAAACCAACACTGCAAGTCATATAACCGTTGATAGGCAAATATGCCTATAGGATACACGCTTAAATCCGCTTCTATGTCTATTTCCGGTCGAATACAATAGCATAAATTTCTTAGTGATCGATCACCAAGAAATATTTATTACACATGAAACTAACAAATATCAGGTTTGTCCTTGTCTGGAGGATTTTTTATTTAGATTAAAAATGTTAATGGTCAGAATTTAACAAATCAGGAAATGATCAGCGCTAGGGTTTGATTCACATTAAGCAAATTTGGGCAGCAGGAGTCGGGATCCGGTTCCAATATTAGATACCTGCTACACTTATAGTATTCGCTGGCGATTTTGCGAACCGTCAAATCCCACAACCTCCTCCAAAGAAATAGTAATCACAATCATACCCGTACTATATAACCAGCAGGAGAATACGATGAATTCAAATCATAATAAACACCCAGAGCATGCTGATGCTGTTGGGAGTGAAAATAACCAATCCCAATCGAGCACCTCCCAGGGCAACTCATCCCACGCAAACCACGACCAACACAATTTTCACGAAGGGCACAGCAACCAAGAGGCTCACGTTGATCATTCGTCGCATGGATCTCATCAGGACCATGCGATCCAAGGTATTCAGGAAAACCAATCCAGCCCTGCAGAACACAAAGGGCATGGAAACACCGGTGGGCATGAAGGACACGGCGGCAATCAAGGACCAGGTGGCCATGTAGACCACTCGGGACACGAGAATATGTTCCGGCGGCGTTTTTGGCTCAGCACGCTGCTTTCCATACCTGTTTTGATTTTTAGCCCTGCTGTTCAAGAATTTTTGGACTATTCGGTCCCTGACTTTCCAGGGAGTTCTTGGATAACTCCAATTTTTGCGATCATTATCTTTATCTATGGAGGTGTTCCTTTTATCAAGATGGCAGTTCCGGAAATTAACAAGCGCAGGCCTGGCATGATGACCCTGATATCGCTGGCAATTGGTGTTGCTTTTATTTACAGCCTGGCTGCCCTAATCTTCTCCATAGGAACAACTTTTTTCTGGGAACTTGTAACCTTGATCGATATTATGCTCCTGGGACATTGGATTGAAATGCGCAGTATCAGGCAAGCATCCGGCGCCTTGAATGCTTTGGCTAAACTAATGCCTGATACCGCTGAATTGATTAAATCCGATGGCGAGGTCATTAATGTTCCAGTTTCAGATTTGAAGGACAATGATCTAGTACTAGTTCGTCCAGGAGCGAATATCCCAGCAGATGGTCTCATTATAGAAGGCGAATCTCACGTGAACGAGGCTTTGATAACTGGCGAATCCAAACCTGTCAGTAAAAAATCCGCCGACAAAGTAATTGGGGGATCTATCAATGAAGAAGGCAGCTTAAGGGTAAAGGTAACTGCCACGGGGGACAAGACTACCCTGGCCGGTATTATGCGCCTGGTTGAGCAAGCTCAACTAAGCAAGTCTGATACCCAGATCCTTGCGGATAATGCGGCCGGCTGGTTGTTTTACATCGCCGTAGCTTCTGCCGTTATTACTGGTGTCGCCTGGACCATTGGAGTGGGATTTAACGTTGAGGTAATTGCCAGAGTCGCTACGGTGTTGGTGATTGCCTGTCCCCACGCCTTAGGGTTGGCAGTTCCCCTGGTAGTAGCGATTACCACCGCTATGGGCGCAAAAAACGGTATCCTGATCCGCGATCGGTTAGCCCTAGAAAAAGCCCGCAAGATTAACACAGTCATCTTTGACAAAACAGGAACTTTGACAAAAGGAGAGTTTGGAGTTGTTGGAATTGCTGCTGGTCAAGGCAAACAGGAAAATGATGTCTTAGCATTGGCTGCGGCAATTGAAGGAGATTCGGAACACACAATTGCCAGAGGAATAAGAAATAAAGCCAAGCAAGAGAATTTATCTTTACCTGATATTTCGAGCTTTGAAGCTATCAAAGGGCGGGGAGTTAAAGCAACGTCCGATGGTAAAGATGTATATATAGGAGGCCCCCGTTTATTGGAACTTCTGGGGATCCCACTCAAAGACAATTTGGGTAGTTTTGAGGAAAAAGCCAGCCAAAAAGGTCAGAGCGTGGTCCATGTTATTCAAGAGGACCAGGTCCTGGGATCATTGGCTCTCGCTGATGTCATCAGGGAAGAAAGCCGACAAGCCGTAGATGAATTACACAAAATGGGAATTCAGGTTGTCATGTTAACTGGAGATAGCAAGTCCGTGGCAAAATCTGTCGCAGAAGATTTGAATATTGACAAATATTTTGCTGAGGTGCTTCCGGAAGATAAAGATAAAATGGTTCAAAACCTTCAGGAGGAAGGAAAGCAAGTTGCCATGGTTGGTGATGGTGTCAATGATGCTCCTGCCCTAATTAGAGCAGATGTGGGAATCGCAATTGGATCAGGAACTGATGTTGCAGTTGAATCCGCCGGAATTGTGCTGGTAAAAAGCAATCCTCTTGATGTAGTGAAAATCTTCGCATTGAGCCGAGCCAGCTATCAAAAAATGGTTCAGAATTTGATCTGGGCAACTGGATACAATGTGATTGCCCTACCCTTAGCGGCCGGGGTTCTGGCGCCCTGGGGCATCCTGTTATCACCGGCGGTTGGC
Organism: Anaerolineales bacterium; assembly: GCA_036445875.1. Lineage (GTDB taxonomy): Bacteria > Chloroflexota > Anaerolineae > Anaerolineales > UBA11858 > B10-G9. The sequence goes on along the minus strand of JAZFRV010000099.1, from coordinate 520 downwards.
GCATTATTTATGTCGCTCAGCACGGTGATCGTGGCCATCAATGCTCAGATGCTTCGTGGAAAGCAGTTAGTAGCTGTATAAAGATATCAGCAGAGGAGAACAAAATGATGATGGGTTTTGGTTTAATAGGAGTCGTATTGGTGGTAATTTTGATAGCTGTCCTCTTGAGCGGGAAATCCCAGGGCAATGAGGTCATCGGTAGGAGCTCAGACACTCTCGACGAAACCGCCAGGGAAATACTTGAAAAAAGATATGCCAGGGGAGAGATCAGTAAACAAGAATTTGATCAGATAAGTGGAGACTTGTAATTAGTAGGTTGTTAAACATATGGCTACTTTTGTATCATCAGACCAGATCAAAGACAGCAAATTGTCTGAAAAGACCCGGAAAAGGTACAACAGGATCGCATCAGTTTACGATCAAATGGATTGGTTTGTTGAAAAAAAATTCTTCAGTGAATGGCGTAAACTGCTTTGGACGCAGATCAAAGCGGAAAATGTCCTGGAGATCGGTGTTGGAA
>JAZFRV010000098.1:0-8878 GCA_036445875.1 Anaerolineales bacterium | reverse complement strand
GGTCGTTTCCTCCCTTGTTGATCACACCTGGCAGGATCCGTTGGGATCTGCTCCTTCTGTCGAAGGGGAGGACTGGATGAAAATACAGGCAGAAGCTAAGATTATCTGGGATCTTTAATCAGTTTTGCATCCTGATGATTTTGTTAATAGATCAAATGCATAAATTAGTATAATTGATTTATAAGTTTGTTCGGGAAAAGGAAAATTATGCTTAATCACTATGTAGAGCCTGAAGATCGAATCTCTGATAAAGATAGAATTGAGCTAAAACGACTGCTGGTCGAATCAGTCCAACGCGAAATTGATAAGGCGGCTCCGGATTCCGCTGCTGAATATCACGTATTGGTTAATGAGTTGATCTCAAAATATTATGCGGAGGTTCAAGAAAAATTCCCGCTCACCAAATATGAACAAACCCAGATCATAGAGGAAATTCAGGATGAAATCGTGGGATTTGGTCCTATTCAACCCCTCCTGGCAGCGACAGACATTAGCGAAATCATGATTTATGGTCATGAGCAGGTGTATATAGAGCGGAATGGTAAATTAGAAGATACAGATATACGATTTGAAGATAATGATCATGTCATGCGAATCATAACCAGGATTTTATCCCCACTGGGCCGGCGTGTAGATCAGGAAACATTAATGGCTGATGCCCGTCTTCCAGATGGTTCGAGAGTGAATATCGCTATTCCCCCAGTTTCCGTTGATGGACCTTCACTGACTATCCGGAAATTCCTAGAAAGTAAATTAACTATCCAGCAAAGTATTCAATTGAAAACAATGACTGAGCACATGGCAGAATTTTTAGAAGCCTGTGTAGCAGCCCGGTTGAATATTTTGATTACGGGAAATACTAGCTCTGGAAAAACAACACTCCTAAATATCTTGGCAGGATCAATTCCCGATGAAGAACGAATTATTACCATTGAAGATGCAGCCGAGTTAAACCTGAATCAAAAATATGTAGTCAGGATGGAAACGCGTATGCCCAATGTTGATGGCGTGGGAGGAGTCACCACTCGGGATTTAGTGATAAATGCGCTGCGGATGCGACCCGACCGCATCGTAGTAGGTGAGGTGAGGAGTGGAGAAGCCCTGGACATGCTTCAAGCAATGAATACCGGTCATGATGGATCCATGACAACCTTGCACGCGAACTCTCCCCGGGATGCAATCTCGCGCCTGGAGACTATGGCGATGATGGCTGGTCTGGATATGCCATTGATGGCATTAAGGACACAGATTGCTGCAGCAATTGATCTAATTGTGCATATGGAAAGATTATCCGACGGCACAAGGAAAGTAGTTAAAGTAACTGAAGTTCCTCGGATGGAGGGTGATATTGTCACCTTATCAGACATCTTTAAATTTGAACAAACCGGTATAACATCGGACGGAAAAGTACTGGGAGAGATGGAACCCACGGGTCTTCGCCCTGTTTTCACACCTCGGTTGGAGGCAACTGGACACAAATTAAGGGGAGAGATTTTTGGCGCTTGATCCCGAGCTCTAAGAAACAATTCTGCAACTTCCAGACCACTAACTCGTATATTCAAGTGTATAGAAAATTATTCAATTGACTGGCATAATACAGTCAAAAAATCTTTTGCTGTATTAGGACCGCTACTTAATATTAGGTTCACGAGAGAAAAGGAAGTGAATTATGAAAAAAGAACAAAGTAACTTAATCTGGGGGAGTATATTAATCCTGGCAGGAATTTTATTTTTACTTCAGGAAATGAATATCCTCGGTAATGCATTCCAGTACCTCTGGTTGATTCTTTTGGCGGCTGGAGCTGCTGTTTTTCTCTGGATATATTTTACAAAACAAGAGCAGTGGTGGGCAATCATACCCGGATTAACTTTACTGGGACTGTCATTCAGTGGACTTGAAAATCTTCTGAATATTCTACCGGGATCCAATTGGAGTGGCGCAGTATTTCTTGGATGTATTGGATTGGCATTCTGGTTGGTTTATCTCCGCAGGCAGGATCAATGGTGGGCAATCATCCCGGGGGGTGTGTTGGTCACATTGGCGGCTGTGACAGGATTAGAAAATCTCCTGGGTGGGAGTGAGGTTATTTTTTTCCTGGGATTGGCTGTCACCTTTGCTTTGGTAGGAATACTGCCAAGCCAGGTTGATACTCGCTGGGCATTTATTCCGGCAGCTATCCTGGCAGTATTAGGTGTTGCACTCTTTGCCCCTTTTAGATCAGCGATGCTTATGATCTGGCCAGCTGGCCTGATTGTTTTGGGAGTGTATATTCTATTCCGGAATTGGAAATAACACATTAATTTAGGGAGTATATAATGGAAAAGGTAAGGTTATACCGAAGTGTATCGGACCGGATGATAGGTGGTGTCTGTGGCGGATTAGGGACATTTGTAAATATTGATCCTGTATTTATCCGATTGTTGTTTGTGCTATTGTTATTTGGCAGCGATTTTGGATTTATCCTGTACTTGCTTCTCTGGATCATTGTTCCTGAAGAGGGTGAAACTTATGGGTTTAAGGATGAGTCCATAAGTGATCGCATGAAATCGATGGGAAATGATATTCAGCAGGCAGTTTCGGAGCCGCATCCCCAAGCAGGATTGATCCTGGGCGCAGGATTAATTATTGTTGGTGGAGTATTGTTCCTGGACCGCTTAAATCTGAATTGGTTAAATTGGATGGATTTTGATATTCTTTGGCCGATAATCTTGATTATTGGCGGGATTGTGTTGATTTTCCGTATTTGGCGGGAGTGAGAAAAATTATGACAGCTGATAAAAAAACAAAAATCCGACGGAGTTATTTTGGTCCAATTTTACTAATTGCAATCGGTTTTGTTTTCCTTGCCCATAACCTGGGTATTATCCCTGGAGAGGGTTGGGATACAATATTGAAATTGTGGCCTGTCCTGCTTATTGTTGCCGGAGTGGATGATTTGATTCGAAGGGAGGGTGTAGCCTGGCCAATCCTGCTCATCGGAGCAGGAACTTTTCTGTTATTAAACAACTTTGGTCCTCAAGCCTGGATCAGCTGGACCCAGATATTTCAACTCTGGCCTATCCTATTAATCGCGGTTGGGATAGACCTGATGTTTAAGGGTGCCTCTGGATGGAACACCGCTGTTGGAATTGTACTGACAGTGGCCCTGATCGGCGGTGCGTTCTGGATAACTTCGGAAGGATATAAAATCTCGGCGGAGTATTACGATCTTTATCAGAAATATAACCAGGAGGCAGATGGTTCTGAAATCGACCTTTCTCTAAGTTTGGGAGAACTTATACTCACTGCTGACTCCCAACAAGGAGTGTTAATTGCAGGCAGCATTACTCCCAGAATAAAAGATCAGAAAATGAAAGAAACCGGGAACTATTTATCTTATAGCTTAGAAAACAAAGATCCAGCTTTTTACCCTCACACAGCACGATGGGAATTAGGTTTAACAGATGAATTGAATCTAGACCTGCTTGTAAACAATGGAGTGGGGGAGATGTTCCTTGCCATCGAGCAATTAAATCTGGATTCCCTCGATGTAAAGCAGGGAGTTGGAAGGATGGTTATCCGATTACCTGAAGAGATACCGTCAGAGATTCTGATAAACCAGGCAATTGGTACAATCCATATCCAGATTCCGGAAGGTATTAAAGTTACAGTTGATGCCCAGAATGGATTATCGCGGGTTGATTTTCCCCCGGATTTCGAATTAACCAAAGGGTTATATTCATCCCCCGGTGCAGACAGAACTAATGCTGACCTGTATATAACAGTTGAACAGGCGATCGGATTTATTGATTTTCAATATGCAAAATAAGGGTTGATTTCCCCCCAAAAAAGCCGCAGGATTTTCCTGCGGCTTTTTGTATTAGTCAGGGCGGTTGAGGCTGTTTTCTTGGCTGAAACCGTCAGGATACCTCTTAATTAATTTTTGAACATTTTGATCGGCTATCTCTCCCAAATCTAATCCAGCGGCTGTGGCGGCTTCTGCCAGATACCAGAGAACATCCCCCAATTCATCTTCCAGAGCTGTTTTCTCAAAGGGGTGTCCATGTGCGGTCATTTTTTTTACAAGATTGGCAAATTCACCTGCTTCTCCTGCTAAGCCGAGAGCGGAGACAATTAATCGTTGTTTCCCATCTCCACCGGCACCGGCAGATCTGCCAGCAAGGTTTTGGTATTCAGCCAGAGTAAGTTTAGTGGGCATAATCTGAAGATCTCCAATTAGTCAGCCAGTTTAACAATCTTCTCGAAAGTTCGGCGCAGGTCAGCTAGCAAATCTTGATATGGGCAGCTCTCAAATATTTCTATCAGGGATTGGTAATACCATAAGGTACCTTCTTTTCCGCCGTTAAATTTATCCCAAATATTAATTTCATTCGATTGCAGATCTTTTAGTATAGAGTGGGCATTATGGACTTTATCAGCCAGAGAGACCAATAGAACGGAATAATCCGCTTGTTCGATCTTCTCTAAGTATGCTGATTTCCTCTCCTTCCAATCTGGTTTGGGTTCTTTATAAGCGTCCGTGCAACCCTCAACGATAACTTCGACTTCTTCCCCGAACCTGGATTTAATCTCATGAAGGGTATCATATCCACCCTGATCTTCGACAGCATCGTGCAGCAGAGCAGCGATAGCTTAATTTTCAGACCCGCCATTTTCAAGCACAATGGCTGTTACTGCCAGGAGGTGGGAGATATAGGGTATTCTGGATTGTTTTCGATATTGGTTTTTATGAAGCTGAAATGCGAAAACAAGAGCCTCTTCAAATCGATCTGTTAAGGTGTTGGCCATAATAACAGGGTGGTATAACGGATAGATATTAAGCTGGATCAAATATTTTGAGTATTATACTCTCAAAAAACTCCTGGAAGTAAGATATCTCCAGGAAATAAGTTTTGAAAAGGAAATCAAATTTAACCAGACTTAATATTATTTGGGTACTTTCCCCCAGGCATAAAAAGTCGGCACGTAGATTAACCGCGATCCATTTTTCCAGGCTGATAATTCATGCTCTTTAAGTTCCTTTAATTCTCCCCGAGGGAGGATTTCTGCCAAATCTTCCTCGAGTACTTGCCATTCAGACTTGATTTCTTCTAGGGAAGGCTGTTTTCCCCAACTGCCTTCGTAGACCCCAGTTTGAATCTCCGTTAAACTAAGTTCGCGAAACAAGCTTGGTAGCATTCTCCCCATTTTGGGATCAGCTCCAGCCTTGAGCAGCCCAGAGATTTGGTAATCCCTCAGTTTCATGAACTCTGGAGGATAATCGATTCTGCCTCCGTAATCGGGTTCAGCAAATGCAACTAGGTATCCCCCAGGTTTAGTTATCCGGTACATTTCAATCAGGGCTTTTTCGGGATTTCCTGTCCACATTAAAAAATAATGTGACAGAACCATATCGAAAGTATGATCTTGATAAGGAAGATGGTGGACATTTGCGCCAGTTAAGCAGCACTCTGGACAGGTCTCTTTGGCAATAATTAGGTGTTCTTCGAGGATATCTGCACCATAAATTTCCGCTGGGGAGAGGGACTGGAGATCAGGCAGAAGCGCTCCTGTTCCACAGCCCATGTCCAGAACTCGATCCATTCTCTGAAGGTTAAGCAATTCAAAAAAATACAAGCGCAGTGCTCTTGTCCATTGCGCTTGTATCAGGTAACGATTTTGTCTGTCCTGGAGAGACAAGGGCATTTTTCCCTCCTATGCTTCCTTTTTTTGGCGCCAGATTCCTTGCCATTTTTCATCAAGCAGGTTGCCAAGGACCTGGTTGACCCCTTGAGCAGGAAGAACATCTCCATCAGGTTCAACATAAAACCAGGCTTTTCCCGAACCAGAGATTTCTTCTTGATCAGTTTCAAGTTCCAGAGAAATTGGGTTATGTTGAGAATAGGGGACAGGGATATCCCATTTTAGGGGAATGCCGGCTTCAGCAATCAAAGTTTGGGCACTCACCAAAGCTTGAGCGAGCCGCGAGTCGGTAGTCTTGCTAATCGAGAGAGAAATTGCATTTGCTCCAAATTGTTTCAGATTTTCCACGATTTGCGGCATTTTCCCAATAATATCCGGTTTTAATGTGATATGAACTGTTGTATGCAAATCCTCGTCAAGTACAGCTTTCAGGGCATACCATGATTGCTTGTCTGTGGGAGTAAGTAGAAACAGGAGATGATCGAGCCCACTTTGCAGGATTTCAGAACGATAGGCCTGGTCCTTAAGTTTGTATCCATCGGTCAGCAAACCAGTAACCTGTCCATTTTTTTCAGCACGGGCTATTAAATCAATCAGATCATCCCGTAAAGTTGGTTCACCCCCGGTGAATATCAAATGGGGTATGCCAGCCTGCCAAGTACGGTTAATAATTTTTTCCCATTCTTCTGTCGATAATTCCTGGTCAACCCTTTTTACTGGAGCCAGATCTGGATTGCTGTTATCAGGAAGCTGATAGGTAATCGCGCAATCCAACCGGTAAGGAACTCCTGCAGCACCGGTATATGGGTCCTCGCGGGAGATATCCAGGAAACTTACTGGATCCAGGTCGGGGAAATCCAATAGGGTTTGAATTTTTTGTTTGAATTCAATAAAATCCCGCCGGGCATCACTGCGGTTAATGTGGTACCGCCGGGCTATTTTTTGGGAAACTTTTTCTAGAGACGTTTTTTTTATAAGGTGGTAAGCATATTCGGTCGCAGATTGATTTAAATGAAGGATGGTGGAGGCATTGATAATCAATAAACCCTTCCCGCCGTCCTCTACCCTCAGATGGAGCCGATACTGGGAATCGGAATCTGGTGGTGATTGGAAATGATATACACCGGCAGGAATCGGTTCAGCCGATTTAAACAGCTGGGATATGCTTGTAAAAATGTTGTTCATAACCTGCTCCATTCAAGGAATAAATATCCCTGCTCTGAGGTGGTTCTAATCATAGTTATATCACCATGTATCATAGCGGATAAGATCAGATAAAGGCTTCCTGGTCTTTTCTTTGGGTCCATCCAGGGGGTACCCCAACGGTGTGAATGCGATTGGTTCAACACCCTTTGGGATTCTTAAGTATTCTATTGCTTCCGAGGGATTAAATGCTGCTATCCAGCAAGTACCCAGACCAAGATCAGCTGCTTGAAGTGTAAGGTGGTCAATTACAATCGCTGCATCCACAATCGAATAGTTCTTTTTGTCATAAGAATGGCGAATCCATCCTTGCTCAGGGATACTGCAGATACAGAGGATCAATGGAGCTTGGACAAACCATTTCCGATTGTATATTTTCAGCAAATCTTCTTGTTTGTTTTCGGTGGTGATGATGATGATTTGAAAGGGTTGCTTGTTTGATGCAGTAGGTGCCATACGGGCTGCATTCAGCACTTTTTCTAATAATCTTTCTTCAACCGGGGCAGGTGAATAGTGCCGGCAGCTGTAACGGAGATTTACTAATTGATCAAAATCCATTCCGCGCTCCTTTAATCTATTTTTTTTCATGATCAAAAAAAAATTACAATATCGCCAGGTAATTCCACAGCCATATCGTGGTTCCGGCACCCAGAAGCCCCAATCCAGCTCCTGAAACTGTGTCAGTTATATAATGAACTCCCATGACCATCCTTCCCAGGGAGACCAGAATCGCCAGGAACACACATGCAATAAGTAAAATTGGATTTTCCCCGGAAATTGCTGGCAGGATCAGGGCCAGGTACCAGACACGAAGTGTATCCCCGCTGGGAAAAGAAGGATCAGTTGGCTCAATGGGTTGAAGCATATTAATTTCTGAAATTGTAGAATAGGGTCTGGCGCGAGTAAAAGTATTTTTTATTAAGTTCTCGATCCCAACAATAATCAGGAATACGACTAAAGCAACTGAACCCATATGCCAGTTAAAAGCGGTCAAAAAGAGCAGGATTATAATTGCAAAGGACGTCCTTCCGAAAAACCAGATCTCCTGAAAGATTGGCAGCCATGGTTTGTTCTTAAAAGAACCCTGGAATAGATGAGCGATTTTTATCTCCCATGGTTCTGTTAATTTGAATAAATGGGAGAAGCCGGATAGGAGAAAGAAAAATCCGATTAGTTGATAAAGCATATTTATTTATCCTCTAAATCTGGCCAGACTGGGTAGTACATTAACCATTGTTCAGGTACCTGGCGGATGAATCCTTCAATCGTTTTTAACACCATTTCAGCATTTAAGAGTATTTCATCCAGCTTGTTTTTATACCTTTTGAGAGGGATTGGTCCTGAATGCATAAAACCATACTGACCCGTAGGAAGCATGTAGGCGGAAACCGCAATCACCGGTACATCTGCAGCGAGGGCTGTGGTGAGGTAACCAACGGGAAGGGGACTTGGACGTCCAAAAAAATTTACATAATGTCTCTTTTTTCTACCCGGGACAGGACGATCTACTCCCGTAGCTGCAAGACCTCCATTCTTGAGGAAGTCGATAATTTCTGCTTCGAGATTGGAATCACCGAGGGGTACAACATCCATTCCCTGGGAAATTCTGATCTCATTCTGGAGCTGATATCCGCTTCCCGGATTTGGATAGGACAAAACTTTTCCTTTAAATCCTTCCTGAACCAGCCGGGTTATAACAAGATCGAAATTGCTTAGATGAGGTGAAATCACCATGTAGCCTTGATCCTGCTGGCTAAACTCGATGAATTCTTTCATGGGTTCTGAATATGGAACGATGGATTCCAGCCTATCAGGTCTATCATAATAATGGTACGTGTCGTAATAGCACTTCCCAGCATGCTCAAGGACTCCCTGGGTTTTTTCTATGAGCTCCTGGTGAGTATTGATACCGCCATTGGCAATAAATTGATTGGCGCGGATTGATTTGGTGATATCTGCATCCTCCAGTCTGGATATAAAGTTAGAAATCAA
>JAZFRV010000097.1:0-13287 GCA_036445875.1 Anaerolineales bacterium | reverse complement strand
AGCTGGGAGAGGGGCTCAGCCCGGCGGTGAGAGGAGCGATTCCAAAAGCAGTGGAGATGATTAACAAGGTATTAGGGAAATTAACCGAGGAATAATCCAATTTTCTCAGATCTCCATCTCTGAGAGTCCCCAGACAATATATAACCAGTCACCCTTCGATATCACTTAATTGACGCTCAAGTGTACTCAGGATGCCTGCCTCTAGGTTTCACCTACTCCGAATCCCACTACCATATCCTTCGACTGCGGCTTCCAGCCTCCGCTCTGGGAGTTGAGATACTCCTAGCTGTCTCTGCCGCTCCGGGTACTCCATACACAATGACACGGTAATCAAGTTTTTATTGCTCCAATGCCTATCTCCCGCTCTCAACCACGTTGAGTCCCACTGTCATCCTGTCTCATAGTCTCCCAGGCTCAAATGAAAAGCCCCCATTTTTCACTGAGGGCTCATTCTCTTTTATATATTCCACTTAGGGAGACGTCTCCCAAGTCAGCTTTTTGATTGTTAATTATTAATGATCAGGAGATCACTTCTAATTCACGACCAACCGTTTCAAATGCCGCCAATCCCTGATCCAGATCCTCTTTGCTGTGGGCAGCAGAGATCATGACCCGGATGCGGGCTTTTCCTCTTGCTACTGTCGGAAAACCAATTGACATTGCAAAAACGCCCTCTTCGAAAAGTTTTTGACTGAACTTCTGGGCCAAGGGAGCTTCACCGAGCATTACCGGTGTAATTGGTGTGGTGCTTTTTCCGGTATCAAATCCCAGGATTCTCATCTCCTCTTTAAAATATGCCGCATTTTCCCACAGGCGGTCTACCAATTCAGTGGAAGACTCCAGCATATCCACCGCTTCAATACAAGCCGCGACATCAGGGATTGTCATCGCAGAGGAGAACAGGAATGGGCGTCCGCGCTGGTAAAGCCACTCAACAACTAAGGGATGTCCAGCCACGATTCCGCCAACTACCCCAAATGCCTTGGAAAGCGTACCGACCTCAACATCCACTTTTCCATGCAGGTTAAAATGATCCACGATACCCCTGCCCCCTTCACCTAAAACACCTTCTCCATGGGCATCATCCACCATCAGGATCACATCATAATCACGGGTGACTTCATAAATCTCATCCAGGGGAGCAACATCTCCATCCATTGAGAAAACCCCATCCGTCACCACCAGCGCCCGGCGGTAATCTCCCCGGTACTCATCCAGGGTTCGTTTTAATGAGGATGGGGAACAATGGTCATAGGGAATGATTTTGGATTTTGCCAATCTGCAGCCATCGATGATACTGGCATGATTAAGTCGGTCAGAAAATATCACATCTTCTTTTCCCACCAGGGCAGGGATAGTTGCCAGATTGGCGCTGAACCCGGATTGAAATGTGATCGCCTTTTCAACTTTCTTAAACGCCGCCAGGCGTTTTTCCAACTCCAGGTGCAGATTCATGGTACCGGCAATGGTCCTCACTGCTCCTGGTCCAATCCCGTACTTGTCTGCTGCCTCTTTGGCTGCCTTTACCAAGCGGGGATGATTTGCCAGTCCCAGGTAATTATTGGCACAAAAATTCAGAACCTTCTCACCATCTACTACCAACCAGGCACCCTGGGGAGATTCCAGGGTCCGAATTTTATTATATAAACCAGTATCCCGTAATGCCTGCAGTTCAGTTTCAATCCAATCTAATGGTTTCGGCACGATTATTCCTCTTTTCTTTTCCAAATCAAGAACTTAGCTGTTTTCTTTATAATCAAGGACCAAATTTATTTTCTTTTGCCGGGTTAGTTTTTTTATTGAATATTCTCTGCGTTGAGCAGTAGGCCTGTCGCTGACTTCTTCCAGGTAAATTAACTCTACCGGGCGGCGGAATTTTGTATAGAGTGCACCTCTACCCGCATTATGTTCCTTGACACGCCTATCAGGATCAGTTGTCCACCCGGTGTAATATGTCCCATCGGCGCATTCCACCATATAACAGTAATATGCTGCCGCCTGGGATTCGCTCACCGGTCTTTATCCTTCCGGGGCGGTTTACGTCTACCAAATCCAAATAGTTGGCCTAAAAAATTAGATCGGGGAATATCTCTTTTAGGAAATTCTATCCAGTTGCTTTCCCGGCGGTCAGCCCACCATAAATCTCTCTCTTTTTGAAGGTTCGTGAATAGATCTTCCAATTTTCCCTGATCTGCGGTTTCAGAAAGATCGCGGATTTCTACCAGGGTTCGGATTAAATCATTCAACACCCGGGAAGTATTCTCCTGGTTAGAAATCACAGCCGCTGCTAATGCACCAGCGATATCATCCTGGGAAAACGGACTGGATACCTGGGTAAAGGGTTTTCCTGCGACCTTGCGCCCCTCTCGCCAGCCAGGTGAGTCCTGGGTTGATTTTAACAGGGAAGCGGCCAACAATTGAGGCATGATATGAGTCATGGTCATTAACCCGTCGATCTCAGCTGGATCTGTGAAATAAGGGGATGCACCCAACAGCTGAACCAGGTTGACAGCCATATTTACCGCTTTAGAATTGGTCTGGTGTCCGCTGACAACTGCCATTAAACAATCATTAAAAAGATCCTTCTGGGCGTTTTTCGGGCCAAATTCAAATTCTTCCAGATACGAAAAATTTAATACGGGGGTTACTCCCACGTAATGCCTATTTGCAGGCAGGAGTTCTTCCGCCCATTTTATTACCGGCTGCTTTAAGGGTCCTGTATCCAACACCAGGGCATCTTCTTTCAGATCCCGGGAAATATGCTCCAGTACTGGATAAATTTCCTGAAACGGCAATGCCAGGATCACTATATCAGCATCTTTTACGGCCCCGGATAGCGTGATGGCAACTTTGTCAACGGCATTCATCTCTTTTGCCAGACGTACAGCTTCCTGAGATTTATCATGACCAACGCGATGAATCTGGTCATTATTATCCGCTAGAACCATACCTATTGACGCGCCAATCTGACCTAAGCCAAGAATTGTAATTTGAATTCCCATTTAATTTTCCTAGTTGTTATTATCTGCAGTTTGAAGTTTTCTTAATAGGGTTAAATCTGCATCAGCAGAAACTCCATCAGGATGTTCCTTCTCATGATTGTGGATGAACCAAATCGTTCGGGCACTGCTGCCAATAGCTTCTGCCAACTCTGCTCCCCACCTGGGATGTTGCTGAAGAACCACCAGGGGTCGGTAAATTCCAGTCGGATTTTTCCTTCCCCAAGTTTGTACTTTCCTGGGAAAGAATTCCGTTGCCAGAACAGCTATAACTCGCTCCCAACGCCGGAGGGGATATCTCATTTTTCCCAGATCGTGCAGCAAAGCGGCTTTCAGTAAATCAGGATCACTCTCTCCTTCGAATATTAAGCTCTGCAGCACCCGTAAACTATGATTTTGATCTGCCGCAAGTAATTGCCGAAAAAGGTTCAACTCCTCGGAGGAGAGTACTTCACCTGCTCCATCTTGATCTTCTGCTCGGGGAGCACTTTTTAAAGAATGCCAAAACTGTCGAACTCGATAACCGATCTTTAAACTCATTAACCCACCAGTAGATTAACCAACAGTCTCAGGGGTGGTCCCAGGATCCAACCCAGGACATCCAGACCTAGATAAGGTCCGACCATAAATAATAGGATCAGGATCATCGGACCGTAGGGACGAATCTGTGCCATTCTACTCTTCCAGGCATCAGGCAAAAAGAATTCTGCAATTTTATCTCCATCCAGGGGAGGAATTGGGATCAGGTTAAACAGCATCAATATCAGGTTAATGGTGATAAATTCCCACAGAAATCCCGCAGGGGTGGGTAAAAATGAACTGCTTTGAACCGCAAAGGATGCATATAGGTCATCCAGAGTGATCAAATTTAACCGGAATGGTATTGCTGCCAGCAAAGCCATTAAGAAATTTGATAGCGGGCCAGCGAAGGCAACCCACATCATCGCAGATGGTGCGCTGCGCCGAAGAGTATAAGGGTTCACCGGAACTGGTTTAGCCCATCCAAACCCCACCACAACCAGCAACAAGGATCCCATGGGATCCAGATGGGCCAGCGGATTTAACGTCAGCCGGCCATTGATCCGGGGGGTGCTGTCGCCAAAGTAGTTTGCCGTCCAGGCATGGGCAAATTCATGGACCGAAAAAGCGGTCAAAAGGACAATGATTCTGGTAATTAACGTTGCTGGATTTAGATTTAACATTTAAAAACTCCTGCGGGTGATTATACCATTTCGTATGTAGTCCAGAAAAAAGCCAACAGCCATCAAAAAAAGGCGCAAAAGTATTTTTTACACCATTTTCTTAACGGATCGTATGTTAAGGTCTAAATCTTAAATTCTCCTGATTCATAAAACAATTCACCATCAACAATAATTTGTCCACCATCCCGCATATCACAAATCATATCCCAATGAAAGGCGCTGGTATTTACACTACCGGTAATAGGATATCCTTGACCCAATGCCAGGTGGATCGTTCCTCCGATTTTCTCATCAAAAAGAATCTTTTTAATATATCGATCGATCTTAAGGTTCGTCCCAATGGCAAACTCACCCAGATACCGGGCACCTTTATCCATATCTAGCATCATCATTAAAAAGTCCTCCTCCTGTGAAGCCGAGGCTTTTACTACTCTCCCCTTTTCAAAATGAAGTTCAACTCCTGTAACTTCACGTCCTGAAAGAATCGCAGGGTGAGTAAAGCGTATCCATCCTGTGGCTGAATCTTCCACCGGACCTGTGAAGATTTCCCCACTGGGCATGTTTTGTTTTCCATCGGAATTTATAAAAACCCGTCCCTCAATCGATAAAGTAAGCTCAGCATTCGGCCCTTTAACCTGAATCTCTTTCTTTCCATTAAGCCAGTCGACTAAATATTGCTGTTCTGATTGAATCCGCTTCCATTCTCCCACCGGATCCTCACTATCGCTGAAGGTAGCACCATAAACATAATCTTCAAATATCTCCAAACTCATTCCGGCGTCATCTGCATAAGCCTGGGTTGGGAAAAGTGTGCTGACCCTGCGTAATGATCCAGATGACATTCTTTCAAAATAGGTGTCAAAGATATCTTTATAAGCCTGTCGTCGGATCTTGATCCGCTGCGGGTCAATATTGCTTATAGCCCGGGTATTAAACTGGCTTTGGATAAATATCCGGACATCAAAATCCTCGTTGAGGGTTTTCCAGTAACGATCTTGATGCTGAAGTTGATCATCATTAGCTTCTTCAAAAAATATTTGATCGAGACCTTCATAGCCAAGAGTTGGCAATGGTAAACAATAAGGTAAAAGGTAAGGATATCCTCCCCGTTGCAGTACTGCCCGGACAACCTCCTGGACCAGGGGTGTTGCAAGGGGTTGGGCAATAATCCCCACAAGATCTTTTTCTTGAACGTCTACCGAATAATTCACCAAGGTTTGGGCTAATTTTACTACTCGTGGATCTGGCATATAATTCTCCTTCGATACTGAATGAAACCAGGAATGAATTGCTCAAATATCTGAAATTCGGATTAAAAAGAAGCAAATGGACCCAAATTTTGGCAATGAACATTCGGGCTTAATTATTTGAGAAACAAGAGGTTAGATACTAGCATAACACTGATTATTTATCAATTCGATTGAGAATTGACCCCTGATCAAATAATCACCGTTCTAAAGAACATAGTCAAAATGATATAATGCCAGCATGCTTCCAGACTTGGAATTCAATGATATTTTAAAGCTGCGAAAAACCCATCCCTGCGGAGAAGACCGCTGGAAGGTTATTCGTTTAGGTGCTGATATTAAGATTGAATGCCTGGGTTGCGGCAGGCAGGTGATGCTGCCGCGAAGGAAACTGGCTCGCAGCGTCAAATCTAATTTGACCCAGAAGGAAAAAGGGGTATGAGTACCCTTTACCTGGTGGCCACACCCATCGGAAATCTGGAGGATATTACCTTCCGGGCAGTGCGGATCCTGAAAAAAGTTCCTTTAATTGCAGCGGAAGATACCCGAACTTCTAAAACACTATTGAAAGCCTATCAGATAGATACCAGGCTGACCTCTTACCACGATCACAATAAAGAAAAAAAAGTTTCCCTGTTATTGGATCATCTCCAAAAATTGGACCTAGCATTAATATCGGATGCTGGTTCTCCTGCGATTAATGATCCCGGCTTTTACCTGGTAAAAGCTGCTTTGGATGCCGGCCATCAAGTTGTCCCCATCCCCGGTCCCAGCGCACCGGTAGCCGCTCTATCCGTATCCGGATTTCCTACCAATAATTTCCTCTACCTGGGCTATCTACCAAGAAAAACCAAAGGACGGCTGGATATATTAAATGAGATCAAAGAGCTGCCCTGGACACTGGTCTTCCTTGAGGCACCCCATCGATTAATCCAATCCCTGGAAGATCTACAATCCGTCATGGGTGAGCGGGAGATAGCCGTAGCCCGGGAACTAACCAAGATCCATGAGGAAATATTCCGGGGACCAGTTAATGAAGTTATTGATCACTACCAGAAAAACAAACCCCGAGGAGAAATCACATTAATCATCTCCGGTGGTGGAAAGAAAAACAACTGGCCAGAAAAAAAGCTCCTCGACGCTCTTGAGCAAACACTAAACTCAGGTGAACTCAGCCCCACTCAGCTTGCTAAATCGATGGCAGATAAATCAGGCTGGTCGCGGCGGGATATCTATGATTTAATTCAGGGATTGCGTAATAAATAAGCAGGAATTCGCATCTATAAATCTATTGAAGCGTATTCCAATGAATGGAAAAGGTGAACATAATGGATCTAAATCAATATCAAGATTTTCACAAGTTAGACAGCCAGAATATGCTGGCGGAAATGAACGGATTACCTGAACAGCTAGAAACCGCCTGGAGTGAAGCCCAAGCACTTCCCCTCTCCGAATTTAAGAATATTAAAAAAGTCCTTGTTGCAGGCATGGGCGGTTCCGCGATCGGAGCTTCCCTATTGAAAGCCTATGCTGCTCCGTTGGCTACTGTTCCGATTGAGGTTCATCGGGATTACGAACTGCCTGCCTGGGCAAACGGGGAGGATACCCTGGTGATCATATCCTCTCATTCAGGCAATACAGAAGAAACCTACTCAGCCATGGAAACTGCCCTCGAACGGGGTTGCAGTCTGCTGGCTATATCCACCGGTGGCAAAATTGCTGAACTTGCCCGGGAAAAAGACGTAGACCTGTGGATTTTTAATCACAAAGGTCAACCACGGGCAGCTGTTGGTTATTCATTCTGCCTGCTGTTGAATGTTTTTTTCCGGTTGGAGTTTATCCCTGATCCAATAGAGGAGTTAAAGGATGCTGTTTCCGAAATGCAAAGGGGTAGGGAATTTCTGGCTCCGGAACTGCCGGATCACCAGAATCCTGCCAAACGCATGGCAGGGCAGCTGATCGACCGCTGGGTAAGCGTCTTTGCCGCAGACCTGCTGGCACCTGTCGCCCGACGCTGGAAGGGGCAAATCAGTGAAATCGCCAAGGCCTGGGGTCAATTTGAATCCCTGCCAGAAGCGGATCATAATACTCTAGCTGGAGTTGTCAATCCAGAGGCTAACCTGATTAAGACTGTAGCTCTTTTCCTACAG
This sequence comes from Anaerolineales bacterium, assembly GCA_036445875.1. GTDB lineage: Bacteria > Chloroflexota > Anaerolineae > Anaerolineales > UBA11858 > B10-G9. The sequence continues at coordinate 5,689 of JAZFRV010000097.1, read as the reverse complement.
GCAGAATCCAATCATCCCCGCAATCAGCGTAGAATCGAATTGACCAAAAAAGGTTTTATGGTTGAGGGATTAAATACGGTTTTAGTTCAAGCCAGGGGAAACACCCGCCTGGCTCAAATGTGGTATTTAATTCAATTTGGTGATTTTACAGCTTATTACCTGGCTATGGCTTATGATGTAGATCCCACACCAGTCGCAGCAATTGAGAATCTAAAACGCGAATTGTAAATTAGAGTCAAAAAATTATCCAGGGTGGAATCCTGTAAGTAATCCACCCTGGATAAAAACATATTTCCATAACCTCGAAACCAATGAAAAAAACCAAAATCCAAATCTTCCTGATTGGATTTACCCTTCTAATGACCCTTGCTCTGGCTGGAACAATCCAAGCCCAGGGAGATTCCTCGACAGCAGTGATCAATACCATTAATCAACTGCGAGCCCAACAAGGTCTGGCACCTCTAATTTCTGATCCCGCCCTAATGCAAATTGCCAATCAGCACAGTCAGTACCAGGCATCTATAGGAACCTGGACCCACACCAGCGCAGATGGTTCCCGTCCAAAAGACCGGGCGTATGCAGCTGGATTTGGAAATGGAGCGACAATATATATCTCGGAAAATGTCGCCTATGGACTCAATATGTCGATAATGGAAACTATCAACGGCCCCTGGAACGATCCCGATCATCATCACACCATGTACAACCCCAGTGCTAAATATATTGGGGCTGGGGTCGCTTATGCTGGTGATTATGTTTTTTATACTGTAGATACCGGATATTATGTTGGGGATCCTGCTCCCACGTCTGAATTCTCTGCTGTATCAGACACTCCTTCTGCATCAGTTTTCCCTACTGCAGTCCCGGTAATCATATCCACTCCGTTAAGCGATGGAACGATCAAACATATCGTCCAGGGTGGACAAACGTTATGGACCATCGCAGCGGTGTATGACATTCCACTTGAGATTTTAAATCAGATTAACGGGTTTGAGCCAGACATATTTCTTCAGCTGGGAGATGAAGTGATCATCCAACTTTCCTATACTCCTACTAATACGCCAATTGGAGAACCCAGCGCCACCCTACCGCTCAGATTTTCTCACACTCCTTCCTTGGCTGCACCAGAAGGAACCCTTGCTTTGTTTAACCCATCTACTGCATCTCCGACAAAGAGCCTTCAAAACGAACCTCGCTTCCAGAGCAGCGGCAAAAACCCCACCATTGTAATCCTGGCGGTAATCATATCAGGCGGTACTTTACTGGGTGCGTTACTGTTCAGTCTCAAGAAAAAAGAATAGTTCTACTCCGGAAGCTTTGTCCGGATATCGCCCCCATCCCAAACTAATTGTTCCACCTCTGCTTCGGTATTTATCAAATCCTGGATTAAGGTTTTCATCTTCTGATGATCCCCGGTAGTCAGGAATTGGTGTTCCCCCTCTTGTTCCCTCTCTGCTTTGAGATCAAAATTCTCCAACAATCGCCCTGTCTGGCGGGCAACTGCCGGTGCAGGATCAATTACCCGGACTTCATCGCCAACAATCTCCCGGATAATGGGAATCACGAAGGGATAATGAGTGCAACCCATCACAACTTCATCGACTCCCTCTTCCAGCATTGGAACTAATGCTTCTTCCAGAATTTTTCGGGTATCGGGATGATCAATTTTTCCACTTTCGATTTGATTCACTAATCCGGGACAGGTATCCTGGAGGATTTTAACTCCCCGGGCAAATCTTTCGACTGTTGATGCATACAAATCCCCCTGGAAAGTTGCCGGGGTTGCCAATACACCTACTACGCCGCTGCTGGTGCCTTCTGCTGCTGGTTTTAGTGCCGGTTCCATTCCTACAAACGGTATGTCAGGGAAATTCCTCCTCAGCTCCGCCAGGGCTACTGCTGAAGCAGTGTTGCAGGCTACAACAATTATTTTTGAACCCCTGCCTAATAAATAACGGACAATGCCCTCAGAATACTCCAGTACTCGTTCCCGGGTGCGGGTTCCATAGGGTACATGAATCTGGTCAGCGACATAGACACAATCCTCACTGGGATATTGATGGTGAATTTCTCTTAAAACGGACAACCCGCCCACGCCAGAATCAAAGATCCCAATCGGTCTCTGATGTCTATTGATCCACATAAATACCTCGCCTTAAGGAATACTTTCCAGGTATCGAATGGATTCATCCTGGAAAACTCCCCAGGCTTCTTTGGGAGTCCCATCCGATTCCCGCAATCCAAAATAGTTCAGGAAATCAACAAAAGCTGATATAAAATTTTCATCCGCTATCAAATCAGGTCTGTCAGGAATAAATGTAAGGGCGGATTGATAAGAATTTTCTAGGTGACTATCGTGAAGATCAAACCAGGAAACAAATTCTATCCGATCCCGGTGTTCAGCTAAAAGTCGGAAAACCTCCCGAACATATTCTGCCTGATCAGATTGATTTCCCTTCAGACGTTCTACCGTGCTCCACCCAGTCTCAGCAAGTGCAACGGGGGTTTCCCCTGCCAAGATCAGGATCCGCTCCAGATAATTTTCCAGTTCGGAAGGATCCCTGTCAAAGATAAATCCCGAATTGTAAATGTATAACGTAACTGGCAAAAAATCACCCAGGTTTAGCTGCTGAATGATATCCACAGAATTTGTGCTTTCTGCATCGTGATAGGCAAAGGTCATCCCTACCATGACATCAGGATGCTGTTCTTTTATAGCCGCCTTAACTTCCAGGAAAAAAGTCTGATAAGCATCAATTTCATCCCTGTGGGTGACAAAATAATCATTCACCTCATTACCAATGCTGAGGTACTGAACCGGATAGCGATCCAGAACATCCAGAATAAAATCAGTGAAGCGTTCTATAAATATCGGATCACTAAATGATATGTCCTCAAGATCTTCCGGTATTGGTCCCCTTACGGCCGTATGGATCACATTAACTACCAGCGAGATTTCGAATCCTTCTCGTATTCTGTATCCAAGCATATAATCTTGCCATTCCCAAAACCGTTCTCCAGGAGTTCTTTCCACTTCATTCCACTGAAGATAAGAATGCACTACCTGGACACCGCTTTCCTTTGCAATCCGCAAAGCTGTGTAAAAACCTTCCAGGGGATCATCCTGAGCTGGATTCACCATCATTCCAATTTTCCCGGTATTGAGATCAGGGACCCGAATTGGATCTTCACAGCTGGTAGACTCAAGGACACTTTGGAATAAATCTGAATTCTCCACTGTATCTCTTCCACCTGACACCACGGCATAGGTATATCCCTGGCAGTAATCCAAGACCGCCTGCAGGCGTAAGGTTTGGTTATTCTCACGGGAAGTAAATTCAAAAAAAGGTTTTCCTTTTACTTCCCCTTCCTGAACCAGGTAGATGTCCGGATCCTGATCGATATAGGTCCGGAATTGTTTGGCAAATATTACGGGAATATGCTGGTAGCGATTGATTGAAATAAACTGACCATCTTTCTGGACACTGAAAATCGTTTCGGGATCTCCTCCCGGATTTGCCGGCCAGTCAGGAACTACCACTTGAAAATACCCATCTCGATAGACTTCAAAAGAGACCTCAGGCAGGTTTGGCGTAGGCTCGGGATTACTCTCGCAAGAGCTAAGAAACATGGCTAGTACGAGGAGTACAATCCATCGCATAATCTTCATGGCATCATTATACTCAGGTTTGCTTACACAAAATGAAAGATCGTATTAAACCAAAAAGGGTACAGTAAAAATCACTGCACCCTGGTGGATTGTTAAATTTATATAATGAGGAGGTAAATTTCTGTCGAAGTTTGGCTTTTTTACCACTGCGATCCCGCTGGAAATATAACCGGGCTCTTCGGGTAAATCCACTGCTTTGAATGGTAACTTTCTCAACAATGGGTGAGCGAGTAAGGAAGGTCCTTTCCACACCAATCCCGTTGCTGGCAACTCGTCTTACCGTAAAACTTTCACTGTTCCCACTACCATGGGATCGAATTATTGTTCCTTTAAACTGCTGAACTCTTTCATTTTCACCTTCTTTAATCCGAACAAAAACGGTCACCGTATCCCCACTGCGAATTTCAGGGACATCAGGGTTTTTGGGGGTTTCCAAGGTCTTCATCAGGTCATTCATCGTTATTATCCTTCCTGGTAGAACACATTTTTCTACATAACTCTCATCTCAATTTCAAACACGGCTGGTGATTATAACACGCAGTGTTTGATTTGAGAAGTAAGCTCAGGGATCTTGAATAACATCCAACAATTCAGCAAGGGCAATTGCCGGTTCTGTTTGATCTTTCAAGACAGCCACAACCGCATCCCGGATCTCTGGTCCCAGTTCATCCACTAAGGCAACATTGGGTATTAGAACCGCTGATGGCAATAGCTGCTGTAAAGTGGAGAAAAAAGAATTTTCTGACCAGCTGTCCATCCCGGAAGGCCTGGTGGGAATATAGCCGCCTGAAAAGCTCCAGGTAGACAGATAAGTTTCGGTAGTGATAAACTCCGCTAACTCGACTGCAATTTGTTCCGTCTCAGCCTTAGATGGGATAACACACCATACCCAACCATCCGCAAAGGTAAATGCTTTGCTGTCTTTGGTTGGCAGAGCAGCCAGTGCGGTATTGGGTGAATCCGAATCCATGTAAATTGAACTCCAGGTAATAGCCAGGGTTGATTGACGGTCCTGGTAAGACTGCCAAACTTGTTGATCGGTTTCAAATTGAGTCAGCCAATAGGGCATTACATTAGCAGCTTGTGATTTTTGGTAATAACTCAATACTTCCAAGAATAATTCCTCATCGATTACATATTCACCATCGGAATTAATAAACTCACCTTCCTGACTTTGATATAGAGCCATTGTGACCAGACTCCGGGGATCGGAAGCCGGGAATGCAAGGGCTTTTTCGGTTGCAAGAACAGCATCCCAATCCGGTGGAGGGGTATCTCCTGTGTTGTCTTTATAAGCCAGAACCATCACATCTCCCGCAAAGGGAATACCGGCAATTTGATCCCCAACCCGAGCTAGTTCCTGGGAGTAACTAAACCAATCATTATCATCCATCACTCCCGTGATTTCATCCAGGGGTAAAATTAATCCCTCTTGTAAAGCCTGTTCCATTAATGAACGTGGCAATGCAATCAGATCCGGCATGATAATAGGCGCTGCTGACCGTGTGGATCGCAGAGTTTCCAGCAAGCCAAAGTCACCAGAGAGATCCTTAACCCGCACCTGGATATCCGTTTGAGGTCTGCGCGATATAAATTCCTCCAACTTGGTTAAAAACAAGTTGCTAGATGTTGATCCATCTGCTGGATCAAATTGCGGTGGAACCCAAATAATCAATGTCTTGGACTGTAGGATTGGGATATTGGGTGTAGCCGAGGGTTGCGGAGTTGGTGAATTCAGGGATAAATTTGGTAGTTCTGTGGGAGAATTTGATGAAATTAAACCCGAAATATCCGAGAATTTGCAAGAAGTAATTCCGACTATTAGTAGGAATAGAATTCCAAATCCCAGGGTGAATCTCATAAAAGTCGACCGTTGACTATTTTTTCCTATATTTTCCATGTTTTTTCCTTCACATACAAAGAAAACCCATTAAACCACAGTTTTTCATAAGGGGAATACATTTATTACAAATTAAATGGAACCGATTATTGGATTTTTTTCCACACACATAGGCCAAT
>JAZFRV010000096.1:0-3824 GCA_036445875.1 Anaerolineales bacterium | reverse complement strand
ACTGACGCCGAAGAAACTGACGCCGAAGAAACTGACGTCGAAGAAACTGACGTCGAAGAAATTGACGCCGAAGAAACTGACGCCGAAGAAACTGACGCCGAAGAAACTGACGCCGAAGAAACTGACGCCGAAGAAACTGACGCCGAAGAAACTGAGGCGAAGGACGAGGAGTAACCGGAAATATTTGATGACACGACCAAAGCACAAACCGCAGAGGATGTGTGTTGCCTGCCGGCAAAGCCAGGAGAAAAGATCCCTGGTCCGGATTGTCCGGACGGTAGATGGGGTTTTTGTAGATATTACTGGCAAATTATCAGGCAGGGGTGCTTATTTGCATCAGGACCCAGCTTGTTGGGAAATTGGATTAAAAAAATCGCTTGAAAATGCATTAAAGACCAAATTTAAGGAAGGTGACCGGGAGAGATTAACCCAATACCAAGACATTCTCAAGGAACAAAACACATCTGAGTAATTGTTCCGGGAATGATTACAGAAGTAAACCAGGACTATGAGGTAATACATGAGTGAAAACGGACAAGAAACCAAACAAATCAAACTGCCAGTCAGTGTAACTGTCCGGAAACTGGCGCAAACACTGGATGCCAGTCCGATCGAGATTATCAAGACTTTAATGGCAAACGGCATGATGGCAAATATCAATCAAGAGATTGACTTTGATACTGCGGCAATTGTTTCCGAGGAAATGGGCTTCGAAGCCATCCCTCTCCAGGTGGAAGAGGTAGAGGAAAAAGATACGATTGAAATTCCTCTCTGGCGGCAAAAACTGGAAGAAGAGGATCAGGAACAGCTGGAGCTTCGTCCCCCGGTTGTTGCCATTTTGGGTCATGTTGATCATGGTAAAACAACTTTACTGGACGCAATCCGGGACACATCTGTGGCTGCTGGAGAAGCGGGTGGAATTACCCAGCATATCGGCGCTTACCAGGTTGAACACAGTGGGAAACCCATAACATTCCTGGATACTCCCGGGCATGCTGCCTTCACGGCCATGCGGGCCCGCGGCGCCCAGGGAGCGGATATTGTGATTCTGGTTGTAGCTGCAGATGATGGGGTGATGCCCCAAACTGAAGAAGCTATTGCTCATACCAGGGCTGCCCAGGTATCGATGATCGTTGCTATTAACAAAATGGATCGGGACAATGCAGCGCCTGATCAGGTTAAACAGCAGCTATCAGATATTGGAATCGTCCCGGATGACTGGGATGGAGATACCATTATTGTCCCCGTTTCTGCGGTTGAAAAAACCGGGTTGGAAGATTTGATGGAAGCCATCTTGCTGGTTTCTGATGATTTGGAAATATATGCCAATCCCAGAGGGAATGTGTTTGGAACTGTGATTGAAGCTGAACTGACTAAAGGACGGGGTGTGATGACAACCCTGTTGATTCAAAACGGCACCTTGAAAGCTGGTGACACCGTTTTGGCCGGCCCTACCTACGGCAGGATCAAAGCTATGTTCGATTATGCAGGAAATAAAATTAAGGAAGCGGGACCTTCTGTTCCTGTTTCTGTGATGGGATTGAATGACGTTCCCAAGGCCGGGGAGATTTTTAATGTTGTCGCAAATGAAAAAACCGCCCGGGAAATAATAGATGAACGGCAGATTCAGATCGCAAGAATGGAAGAGGAGATAGACCCTGTAGCCAATTTAGAGCAGCTCTTTGAGCGGGTGCAGGCCGGAGAAGAAGATGAACTAAAGCTGATTATAAAAGCGGATGTCCAGGGATCATTAGAACCCATTGTCTCATCTGTTCAGGATCTAAAAAGCGGCGGCGAACAGCAAGATATCGGCGTGAGGGTAATCCATTCCGGCACTGGCAATGTGGGTGATGATGACGTTTTACTGGCATCTGCCACCAATGCGATCATCATCGGGTTTAATGTTGGGCCGGACAGTAGTGCCAAACGTTTGGCTGAAACGAAAGGAATCTCCATCCGTAAATACAAAATTATTTATCATCTCATCGAGGATATTGAAAAAGCCCTCAAAGGTATGCTTGAACCTGTTGAGAAGAAGATCTTGGTCGGTCAGGCTGAAGTCTTGCAGGTCTTCCCCTCTGGTAGACATGACCAGGTAGCGGGCTGCCGGGTAGATAAGGGTGAAATTCACCGCAATGCAAAAGTTCGGGTAATCCGGGGTGGAAAGATTGCCTTTGAAGGGGATATTGCATCTTTAAAACGGCACAAAGATGATGTCAATGAAGTCCGGACCGGATTTGAATGTGGTATCGGACTGAAAGGATTCTCCAGTTTTGAAGAAGGAGATATTCTGGAAAGTTATGTAATTGAACTCATCTCAGAGTTCTAGGAAATAAGAATGGTATCAGAATCACGTTCAGATCGAATCTCCGTTAGGATAAAACGGGAGATCACCCTGCTTTTTTTACATGAGATCAGTGATCCCCGATTGGAAGGTATAAATATCACCAGAGTTGATGTTTATCGTTAACTGGCATTTGCTGATGTTTATATATCATCTCTGGATGGCGAAATAAGAAAATCTGAAATCATGGCTGCCTTAAAAAAGGCAGGGGGTTTTATCCGTTCTCAGCTGGCTCACAGCATTTCTCACCTCCGGACATTTCCCCAAATTCGATTCCACTGGGACACCATTCCCGGACGGGTGGACCGGATCGACCAGATTCTGGCCGAGCTGGATGCGGAAGAGGGGTTATCAGATTCGGATGAATAACGAAGATATTCAGGCATTTGGAAATCTCTTGGAGCGGGCTGATCGAATCCTGATCATTTCCCACATCCGCCCGGATGGTGATGCAGTTGGATCACTGCTTGGATTGGGTCTTATCCTAGAAGAAATGGGAAAAGAAGTCAATCTGGTCCTTGAGGATGGCGTTCCAAAAGTATTTCATCACCTTCCATCGTATGACAGGGTTTACCGAGAAGCTGCCGGTGTCTATGACCTGGTGATGGTAGTGGATTGTTCCGATATAGACCGGATAGGCGACGTGCTGGATGAATATGGAGAACCAGATCTGAATATTGATCATCATCCAACCAATACTCAATTTGCGGGATTAAATCTGGTTCGGGTTGATGCTGTTGCAACCGTAGAAATTATCTATGACCTGGCTGTTGCTCTTTCGTTGCCTTTAAATCAAGAGATCGCTGAAGCTCTCCTGACTGGATTGCTCACGGACAGTCTTGGATTTAGAACCTCCAATACCTCACCCAAGGCATTAAGAATCGCTGCTGAACTGCAGGAATTGGGCGCTGACTTGCCCCTTTTATATCGCAAAGCGATGATTGAAAAATCTCTGGAGGCAGTCAAATACTGGGGTCTTGGATTATCGAAAATTAAATTAGAGGACCGGCTGGTATGGACTTCCCTCAGCTTGGAAGATCGGAAAAATGCCCATTATACCGGACGGGATGATGCGGATTTAATTAACTTGCTGGCCTCAATCAAAGAAACAGATATCAGTCTGGTTTTTGTAGAGCAGACCAACGGGACTGTGAAGGTCAGTTGGCGGGCGCGTCCAGGATTTGATGTCTCAAAGACGGCGCTAGAATTTGGGGGAGGTGGGCATAAACCCGCTGCTGGAGCAGAGATCAAGGGAAACCTGGAACGAGTCCAGGAAGAAGTATTAAAGGCAACCAGACATGCCTTAAACGGAAGCAAGTAAACCGGAAGCGTCTGGAACCATAGTCGGGGAGATAGAGATCATGAATAATGATGATTTAAGAGATTTTATAACCGGGGCACTGGTTATTGATAAACCAGTGGGCATGACCTCCCATGATATCGTTAAGGTAGTTCGCCACGGCACTGGAATTCGCAGGGC
>JAZFRV010000095.1:0-6252 GCA_036445875.1 Anaerolineales bacterium | reverse complement strand
GTTTTTCGATCCAAATATAAACCAGAAATTGGGGATCATCCGTAGGTCCCCAACCAACAAATGATGTGTTGGTCGCTGAACTTTTGTAACCTTGTCCCTGAACATAGATTTCAGCAGTTCCAGTTTTTCCAGCCAAGCTGTACCCTGGAACCATAGCCAAGGATGATTCGTTCACGAGTGATTCCTGCAGCATGGCTGTTAATGTTTCTGCAGTTTCTGCGGAGATTGGATGACCCACCACTGTCCTTGGGGGTGTATATCTGTACCCATCATCCACAATGGAATGAATTATTCTGGGAGCAACCATCTCCCCTTGATTTGCAATTGCTGATATCGCCTTTACCATTTGAATGGGTGTTATTTCTATACCCTGACCAAAAGCATTCGTTCCTAATTCTGAGCGGGTGTAATCCGGGCTCCAATGATTTTTCACCAATCCAGGAATCTCTCCTGAAAGTTCAATGCCAGTCAACTGCCCAAAACCAAAAGCCTGAAAATAAGCATAAAACTGTTCTGATTCCAACTCGGTTGCTACCCAGGCCAGGCAAACATTTAATGAATTTTGTAAACAGGTGGTCATTGTTTGCGGACCCCAGGCTTTTTTATTCCAGTTGCGGATGGTAACGCCACCAATTTCAATATTGCCTTCGTCAATAAATTCAGTATCCGGCTCTACAACACCGGCATCCAGGGCGGCTGCCATAGTCAGGACTTTAACAACCGATCCGGGTTCATAGGCTTTTATCCCGTAATTAAAAACATTGTCAACGTTGTTGATAATGTCGATATAATCTTCCGACCAGTACTCGTTGATATCAGCCCGGGGTGAAGAGGCCATAACCAAAAGTTCACCCGAAATCGGATCCATGACAATCACTGTACCTGCCAGTGCCCCGGTTTTATTAATGGTCTTATCAAGGATTTGCTCAACATCTGCCTGGAGAACACTGTCAATGGTAAGGATAATATTTGCACCGTGATCCGGATCGGGTGCCTGATCAGCCTTATGTGGGTCCCATAAAGCCCATAAAGTTCTATCATTGCCAAAGAGAGTTGAGTCGTATTTCTCTTCTATCCCAAGTTGTCCTTGTTTGGAATCTCTCATAACAAATCCAATAATATTTGAAGCTAATTTTCCCTCAGGATAACTTCTGATCAGGTGGGGAGTACAACTCACCCTGATTAAATGAACGCAATCAATCACTTCTATCTTTTCCTGAAGTGAGCTAAGAAGGACCTCTCCAGTATTCTCTTCATCCAGGACTGATGATGAAATACCGTAATAACTCTCCACCCGGGCAATAAACTCAAGAAGTTGCTCCTGGGTAGCAAATCGCTCAACGGTAATGTTTTTTGTAAGCGGCCGGGGATCTTCTTGAAGATACTTGAGCAGATTTTGATTGCTAATCCCAAACACTTCAATTGCTACCTCAGCCAACATTTTTACTTCTTCAATCTCACCTTCTTGATAAAAATCCTCAAAATTCACATCAACTGCGTATATGGTTTGGTTTCCTGCCAGAACATGCCCGTTGCGATCCAGGATTAATCCTCTTCGGGATGCGGCTGTTTCCCACTGTCCTAATTGGGTTGCCACTGGCAGATTTGAGGCATTCACCATCAGCTGAATTCGCACCATCTGGGCAATAATCGCCAGCCCATATAGTGTGAAAAATACGGCAATGGTAATATAACGCCAGTTGTAAGTAATTTTTTCGTTCATAATCCCTCAAACGGACGAAGGAAAATCGTCAACTGTTTGTCAATCCAATCAATCAGACTATCATGGTATTCAATCAAATTTACATTGATCACGGCTGGGGTAGCATCCCCAATCACATCTACGTTTAGTTGAATTTCCTGGTCATATCCTGAGATGGGTAAATAAAAGACTTCCCCGGGATATGGAGATCGAAATCCCATTTCTATGGCTTTTTCCTCCATCACTTCAAATCTGGACAGTTGGGCGATCTGATTTCGATAATTTACGCTCAAGTAAACCAGCTGATCAATCTCATCTTTCGCTCGCTGAAGTTGTCTTCCCATCGATACAACCCGGGCTGAAACAACCAGGTAAAGAATCAACATTACAGCCGCAATAACGATTGCCATGAATATACTGCCAATGATCTGGAGTTTTTGACGTCGGGGAGAATTAGAATAGGCTTGGATTAAGGATTCTGTCATGATTTCTTCTCGGTGAATTTGTGCTGATGCTGGTTACTTAGTTTCCTTTTAATTAATTGCAAGCCTTGTGCCATAAAATTTTAAGTTTTTTCTGCTACGCGTAATTTTGCACTTCGGGAGCGGGGATTTTCAATGATTTCTTTTTCCTCAGGTCGAATTGGTCGCCTGTTAATCTCTATAAGCTGCTTCTTGTGTTCACACACACAGAGGGGTATTTCCGGGGGACAGATACAATCTCTGCTTTCCAATCTGAAAAATTGTTTAACAATTCGGTCTTCTAGTGAGTGAAAAGCAATGACTGCCAACCGCCCTCCCGGATTCAATGCTTCAAGTGCTGTGGGCAAGAAAGCTTCGAGAACTTCCAATTCTTGATTGACTGCAATTCTCAGCGCCTGGAAGGTTTTTGTTGCGGGGTGGATTCTGGAAGGGATATTTCCGATGGCGCTTTTTACAATGTCCGCTAATTCTTGTGTGCCTTTAAGAGGGCGGTTAGCAATGATCGCATCTGCGATTTTTCTTGAGTATCTTTCCTCTCCAAAATTGAAGATCAAATCAGCCAAATCATCCCGGGAGGATTGATTTACCAAATCGGCAGCTGAAATTGGATGAGCAGGGTCAAATCGCATATCCAATGGACCGGCGTTTCTAAAAGAAAATCCCCTACCCGGATTGTCCAACTGCATTGAAGAAAGTCCCAGATCAAGCAAAATGCCATCTACGGTATTCCAATTAAGATTGTTAAGGTGCGATTTAAGCCTGGCATACGAGTCATGAATCAGGATTACTTGGTTTCCAAATTCTGCCAATTGGCCTTCGGCAATTTTCAAGGCAGCAGGGTCACGATCCAGTCCTAATAATTTTCCTTCCGGGGAGATGGCTTCCAGTATTCCCCGGGCATGACCGCCCGCCCCGACTGTTCCATCAACATACATCCCACCAGAGATGGGATTTAATGTATCAAGCACTTCGTGGAAAAGTACAGGTTTATGCTGCATAAAAACCTAAATATCTAGAGCAGCAAAACGTTCCGCGTTAGAGTCTGCATCCTGCAACATTTGATTTTGAGAATCCCAGGCAGCGGGAGACCAGATTTCCAACGCCTCTCCGACTCCAACAACAATTGCTTCTGTTGATAAGTGAGCGACATCCCGTAAATATTTTGGTATCAGGATCCTGCCATTGTTATCAATATCAACCTGCTGGGCGGTAGAAAATATTAAGCGGCGCAATTGACGAGCCGTTGAATTAGTAGAACTCATTTCGGTTACCCGTTCATAGATCGATACAAAAGCAGCCTCCGGAAGTACCCGCAAGTTATGATCAAAACCCTGTGTTAAATAGATTGTTCCTTCTAACAAATCACGGAACCGGGCTGGTACAATCATCCTGCCCTTATCATCTAAAGAATGTCGATACTGACCTAAGAACATATGTTCGGTTTCCGCCTTAAACGCGGATCGCCGGTTTCCCGGCGAACCACTATTTACCACTTTCACCCACAATTTACCCACAGTATATATGAAAGTGCTGTTTTTTGCAAGCAAAAACCCACAAAAAAGGTCTTTTTTGCTTAAAATGGTGCTATTTCGGATAGTTTTCTCCCACTTGATAGATAATTATCCTAAAAATTATCTTCTTCCCACTGGCGGAATTCTCAACCACCAGGGAGAGTCGGAGCTGAAATGAAGGGATAAAACGGTTTGATTCTGATTTCTTTTCCATGATTCTTTGTCAGCATTGATAATTTAAAATGATTCAATTAGGATGGACTATAATTCTCACTATGGGAAATACGGAAGAATCCTATCCTGCGGGGGAATGGCGAGTTATATTTTCAGATGCCATGCCAGGATCATTAAATATGGCGGTTGATGCAGCCATCTTATCCGCGGTTGGTAGAAACGAAGTGCCCCCCACCCTGCGTTTATATCGCTGGGATCCTCCTTGTATCTCTCTCGGGTACAGCCAACCGTATTCTGATCTTGATCAGGTTCTACTCCAAACCTGGGGATGGGATGTAGTCCGCAGACCAACCGGGGGACGAGCGATTCTACACACAGATGAACTCACTTATGCAGTGATAGGCCCAAAAACAGATCCCCGCCTGGATGGTGGATTACTGCAAACTTATCGACGTATATCCTCAGCCCTCAGCAGCTCACTAAAAATTTTAGGGCTGCCAGTAGAGATTCATTCAGGAAAAAATCCTGATGCAAATAGCCAGCCAGTTTGTTTTGAAAATCCCTCAGATTTTGAGATAACTGTTGAGGGAAAAAAAATAATTGGCAGTGCTCAAGCCCGGAAAAAAGAAGGCATCCTGCAGCACGGTACTCTGCCTCTTGTTGGCGATCTTTCCAGGATCACCCAGGTTCTTCACTATTCAACTACTGACCAAAGGGAATTGGCAGCTGCACTGTTGCTGCAGAAAGCAACTACTGTAGAGAGTGTGCTAAGGCGGGAGGTACCCTGGGAGGAGTCAGCCCAGGCTTTCAAAATTGGATTTCAAAATGCTTTAAATGTTGTTCTTATCGAGAGCAACTTAGTTCCATCTGAAATGGAAACTTCTCAACAGCTGGAACAAACCCGGTTCGGGAATCCGAATTGGACAAAACAAATCTAGTCAGAGCTAAAGGCACAATGTTATGGCAATCGGATTGTTAACCCTCCATCTTAATATTCCCGCCTGCGCTTCCTTGAAAGATAAAAGGCGCCAAATTAAACCATTGATTTCTCGGATGCAGAAGGAATTTAATGTCTCAGTCGCAGAATTAGGGTTCCAGGACAAGTGGGGTGAAACATTAATCGGCTGCACATACCTGAGCAACGAGGGAAAACACACCCAGAGAAGTTTACAGAAAGTAATCACCTGGGTGGAAAATCATTACCCACAATTTTATATTATCCAGGACAAGATCGAATTATTTTAAGGAGATACCAAATGGATTTAGAATTAAATGGAAAAAAAGCCTTTATCGGTGGGTCCAGCCGTGGACTTGGTTATGCAGCTGCCAGGATATTAGCTGAGGAAGGGTGCCATGTTGTTCTCAATGGCCGGGATAAAACAAATTTGGAACAGGCTGCCGCAATGATCAATCAAGGTACGAGCGGGAAAGCCTCTCAGGTTGTGGGAGATGCCGCAGATCCAAATCAACCGAAGAGATTGATCCAGGAATCTGTCGATATTCTGGGCGGTTTAGATTTATTAGTTACCAATACCGGTGGTCCTCCAGCCGGGAAATTCGATTCCTTTGATGAAGAAACCTGGCAGAGGGCAATCAATCTCGCCTTCATGAGCCATGTTCGTTTAATAAATGAAGCCTTGCCCCATTTGAAAGAATCCAACTTTGCCAGTGTATTAACTGTCACTTCCTACTCTGTTAAACAACCCATTCCTAACCTGGTGCTCTCAAACAGTATTCGGTCAGCTACTGTTGGGTTAACAAAATCTCTAGCCCTGGAACTTGGGTCAGATGGCATCCGATTTAATTCGATCCTCCCCGGCTGGACAAAAACGGAACGGGTAACTGAAATCATGCAGCACAGAGCCGATCAAAATGGATCTTCGATTGATGAGGAAATAAAAAAGATTACCGGGGAGAGTCCCCTTGGTCGCATGGCCACACCAGATGAATTCGGCCGGGCTGCGGCATTTTTGCTCTCTCCTGCTGCCTCCTACATAACCGGGGTTATGCTGACAGTAGATGGGGGTATGTATAAAGGAACGAATTGAGTGGAGGGGAAGAGATTCAAGGTGACTCGTTATCTGGGTGATGGGGGAATAGGGTGACGGGGGTGGGGAGACCAGGAAACTTGGGGACTTGGTAAATTAGGGAGAGGGAGAATGTGTATTAGGGAGATCCGGGATCAGGGGAGCGAGGTGATGGGGCATTGGTATCTAGACATACAGTCCGTGAATTAATTCGCCGGGCTGTATCTAATAACAATTCCCCTTTTCAAATTCGGGATAGATCTACTGCAATCTTAAGATGGTCTTGGCATCTGCCCATAATTCTTCCAGGTCATAATATTCCCGCCGATCCGGTGAAAATATATGGACAATCACAT
>JAZFRV010000094.1:0-3853 GCA_036445875.1 Anaerolineales bacterium | reverse complement strand
TGGACACAGCCTGTATTGTTCCCTGGTCTATATCGATCCTGATGGAATTATTCAATCTGTGCATCGGAAACTAATCCCCACTTATGAGGAACGCCTGGTGTGGTCTATCGGGGATGGACATGGGCTGCAGGTACATCCCCTGGGAGCATTTACCGTGGGTGGGTTAAACTGCTGGGAAAACTGGATGCCGTTATCACGCACTGCGCTTTATGGATTAGGAGAAGATCTGCATGTTGCAGTCTGGCCGGGCAGCAAACGCAATACCTTTGATCTCACCAAGTTCATCGCTAAAGAATCCCGATCTTACGTGATCTCTGTTTCAGGTTTAATGCGAAAAGAGGATATTACGGAAGATATTCCCCACGCGAATCTAATCAAGGAGAACAGCACGGATATCCTGGCTGATGGAGGTTCCTGCCTGGCTGGACCGAATGGGGAATGGGTCATCGAACCAGTCGTAGATAAAGAGGGATTATTTGTAGCGGAAATTGTTCACAAGCGGGTGAGGGAAGAACGACAGAATTTTGATCCGGCAGGCCACTACTCCCGACCAGATGTAACTCGCTTAATCGTAAACCGGGATCGGCAAGCTATACTCAAGCTCACAGATCAAGAGTAAGGAAAAACCAGAACAGGTATATTGTTGAATGCAGGAGAAAAAATGAAATTTGCTCCGATATTTTCAATCATTATCGGAACAGGAATGATAGAGCAATTGTGAATGCAATCTTGAACAGAAATCCAAAATCTGGCAGTCTCCTGGTTTACCCTGGATCCGCGCTCGTTTTTTGATCTTGATAATCGAAGAATTCAAACCTATCCGGCGCGCAAGCAATCACTATGATCCCCGGGATATTGTTCAAGTGGTTTGGGTTCAACTCTGACGTGTCTGATATCTAAAATAGGTAACTCAATTCGCAATAGAAATACGAAGGCCCTACCCGAAAGTTCTACCCCTGAGAGAATTTTCAAAAACACGAATAACTTGTCAAGTTATCGGTAGTCTATTTATTCCACAGGTGATAGATTCAAGATTAGAACAATACTTATTCAGATGGATCGCAGGATTAATTAAATGGCAATTTTATCATTTCAGGAAAAGTACGATGTAATTGGGAGTCAGGATTCTTCCTATGAGGGCCTATTTATTACTGGTGTTAAAACCACGGGGATTTTTTGCCGACCTTCATGCAGGGCAAGAAAACCAAGAGTGGAGAATGTTATTTTCTTTGATACAGCAAGAATAGCTCTTCAACACGGATTTAGACCTTGTAAAGTCTGTAAACCCATGGAAAAGTTGGCTGAGACTCCGGAATATATTAAGGAAATCATCAACGAGCTTCTTCAAAATCCTTACCTGCGAATCAAAGATGAGGGCTTGAGGCAAAGGGGCATCCAACCAAGCCAGATCAGAAGATGGTTTAAAAAACATCACAACCTGACATTTCATGCTTACCAGAGGATGCTGCGTATTAATACAGCCTACACCAGCATAAACGGGGGGGAAACAGTAATTGACTCAGCCTTTAACAGTGGTTTCGAATCCTTAAGCGGCTTTAATGAGAGTTATCGAACTATTTTTGGGGGTCCGCCGACGAGTGCAAATAAAAAGAATGTCCTCAATATCATTCGGTTTACCACGTCTCTGGGACCAATGTTCGCCTGTGCAAGCAACCAGGGCATTTGCTTGCTGGAATTTACAGATCGGAGAATGCTGGAAACTGAGTTTAAGGATTTAAACAAAAGGCTGAACGCAATCATTCTTCCCGGCGAAAACAACCATCTTGACCAGATGCGAATCGAAATTCAGGAATATTTTCAGGGGAGTAGAAAAAATTTCATGGTCCCACTGCATACACCCGGCACCGATTTTCAGGAAAAAGTCTGGAAGAACCTGACGAAAATTCCTTACGGAGAGACCCGTTCTTACCAAGAGCAAGCTACGGCTCTCGGAAATTCTAAGGCAACCAGAGCTGTCGCTTCTGCAAATGGCAAAAATAGAATAAGCATCATTATCCCCTGCCACAGGGTAATTGGCTCAGATGGAAGTTTAACTGGTTACGGAGGAGGATTGCACCGGAAAAAATGGCTGCTAGAGTTTGAAAGATCTAATCTGTAGAAATAAAAAAAGCCCCCTGCGGGGCTTTTTTTTATTTCTGTTCCATTCGGAGAACTTCAACTTTCTGGGTTGCTTTTCTCCAGCGTAGAATGAGGCTTGAAATATATCCTATTATCATCACTACTACTACCAGGTAACCAGCAATCATGTAATTAACAGTATCAGGCACAAATAATCTACTCAACATTGTTCCACTCCCTTTGATTACGAATCAATCCGTAGTTGTTCAATTTCACCCTGTAATTTCCCTAACCGGATTCGGTGCCAGAGTAAATCAGCAAAAAAGACCGAAAAAGCCGCCAGGCTGAAGAAAAAAGTCAATTTCATGGGTGAATCCATATTAAATCCGCCCGAAGCAGCTGCCTCTGCATTACCAATCACTATTGGGTGAATGGTTCGCAGTATACGGATGGAAATAAATGTAATTGGCACACTGAAAAAGCCAAAAATGGCATAGATAGCCGAAAAACGAGCCCGCCGTTCTGGATCATCCACACCTTTCCGCAGCAACAGGTAAGCCGCATAAATTAATTCTACAATCGCTGCAGTTGTTAAACGTGGTTCCCAGGTCCACCAGGTATTCCAAACCGGCCTGGCCCAGATCGAACCCAGGATAATGGCCGTCAAGAAAAATATCAAGCTGATTTCAACCGCTGCATATCCAGTAATATCCCAGATGGGAGATCCCTTCCGAAGATATACAATACCAGCAATTGCCGCCACCATGAATCCCAGCATTCCAACCCAGGCGGTTGCCACATGGAAATAAAATACTTTTTGCACCAGTCCCATCATCGCTTCAACTGGTGCGTAAAAGAATACCAATCCAGCAGCCACCAGGACCATGACCCCGGACAAAACGTCCAGGATCGAGAGCATCAGGGGGTTTTTAGTCATATTTATTCCTCCACTACATAATCAAATACCATAAACGCTAATGAAGTAAAAATCAAATCATATACAATAAGCAAATTCAGCCAGGCCGCAATATCCTCAAGTGGAACCATTTGCAGGAATCCCTGGCTGGCTTTCACAGCTGCAATTATAACCGGTAGTGTGAGCGGGAAAAGTAAAATCGGTAGTAGAATATCCCGGGTCCTGACCTGGATGACCATTGTCGCCAGTAATGTTCCTACTGCAACATATCCAATTGATCCCAGCAGCACTACCAGCAGAAATCCGGGTTGAAATACCGGCACCTGATATAAAAAGCTGTACACAGGTAGAACAATGATTTCCACCAGCACCATAAAGATCAAATTACTAATTGCTTTTCCAAAATAAATCACACTGCGATCAACGGGAGCCAGCAGCATGCCATCCAGGCAGCCGCGATCTTTTTCAACAGCCATTGACCGGTTGAGTCCAATTGTTCCGGCAAAAATAAAAGTAGCCCACAATACTCCCGCGGAGAGGGATTCCTGGGCTTGGATATCCAATTCAAGGGCAAAATTGAAGATCAGGATCACTAAAAGGGCAAATACAAGCATTGCGGAGAGGTTTTCACGGGTTCTCCATTCTGCCGTGAGGTCTTTCCAGATCACAGCTCGGACTGCGTTCAGGTAGGATTTCATACAGTTCCTCCCACTTCCTGCAGCGCCTCGCGATAAAAAGAAACCAATTCCGCCGATCCGAGTCCCTTAGTTTCAGTGGATGCTTTGATCTTGCCTTTGGACAGAATATCCATCCGGGATGACAATTCAGCAGCCCGGATCAGATCATGCGAAGTCATCA
>JAZFRV010000093.1:0-2105 GCA_036445875.1 Anaerolineales bacterium | reverse complement strand
ATTCCGAAAATCACGACCGATTTCATACACTTTCTCAAAACCACCCACCAGCAGTCGTTTTAAGTACAGTTCAAAGGAAATTCTAAGGTAAAGATCCTGTTTGAGCTGATTATGATGGGTAATAAATGGCTGAGCAGCTGCCCCACCATAGATTGGCTGCAGAATCGGGGTTTCTACCTCAAGGAACCCTTTTGAGTCCATAAAATGCTGTATGGCACGGATAGTTTTTGTTCGGATCTTGAATACTTCCCTTACATCCGGATTGACCGCCAGATCTGCATACCGCTGCCGGTAGCGAGTTTCTGGATCAGTTAGGGTAGCATGGTGAACAACTTCACCATTCACTAGCTGATCTTTGGCTGCGGGAAGCGGTGAAATTGCTTTCGCCAACATAGAAAAATCAGAGATCCACAGGGATACCTCCCCTGTCCGGGTCCGGAATATTTTTCCTGAGGCTTGGATAAAATCTCCCAGGTCAAAATGATCCTTAAAGAAAGTTACCTGGTCCTCACCGATGTCATCTGCTCTAAAAAAGAATTGAATCTTTCCGGTGCCATCTTCAATATGGGCGAAAGTAATTTTTCCCATTGAACGAACAGAACGGATCCTGCCAGTCAGGGTAGTCAGGATCGGTTCATGATCTTGATCGTTTTCAACAGCCAAAAATTCCTCAGTCGCTTTCTGAACTGTATGAGTTCGTTTGGTTCTTCGCGGATATGGATCAATACCGAGATCTTTGATTTGTTGTAATTTTTCCATACGAACTTTTTCCAAATTGGAATAATCTACCATAAGAACTTCCTTGTGATTAAAAAAACCCGTGCGATGTTTCAGCGCACGGGGGAGAATTCAATTCAAACGGTTCAGCCAATTTTTAGGATTTTCACCGTGAAAACCCCTCCCGGGGCAGGAACATCCACTTTTTCCCCTTTAGCATGTCCCATTAACGCATTACCTAATGGCGATTCGTAGGAAATTTTTCCATCCACGGGATCTGATTCCGCGCGTCCGACAACCACGTAGGTTTCCTTCTTTTTGTCGGATGTTTCAACCGTTACTTTGGTTCCGATCTGCACCACATCGGTTTTAGATAGGTCATCAACGATTTCAGCTTGCGCAAGAATATTTTTCAGATACTGGATTCGACCTTCAACGAAAGCCTGGGCATTTTTTGCCGCCTCAACTTCCACATCTGCATCCACGCCGAGAGGACTGCCATCCAGGGCCTCCCTCAATCGGTTCGCAACTTCCTGCCTTCGTTCCAATTGGAGGTATTCTAGCTCCGTCTTTAGTTTATCATAACCCTCTTGGGTTAGTATCGATGGTGTCATATTGTCTTCCTGCACTTTACAGGGATATTGCTAATTAATAGAAAAAGAGCTTTTATGAGAAATTTGAAACCCTTAAAAGCCCTACACTGTAAAAAGTGCGGTAATTCTATCATAGGTATTCTAAGCTTGCAAGGGAATAATATCTCCCGAAAAATCAGGACCCTTCGGTCGTTTTCCACAATCCTACACCCCCCATAGTGGATGAATATTCCTTAATTTCCCCCATTAATGCCCCCTCATTCTCCCAAAAAATGGTCAGCTGGGATTGATAAGCCAAGGCAGCTTGCTGCCATCTCTGAATCCCTTTCTCTGATACCGCATAAATTTCCACTTCCCAATTTGTTGAATCCTTCATAAAATCCAGGATTTCTTTTCCATCGGATTCCCCGGCATAGGGATAATCTGCATAGTAGTAGAGAGGGATTTCCAGCCGGCTGGCAGCTTTACGGGTTAATTCGTGATCAACATGGTTTCCAATACTTAGTGGAACAACAATCTGTGCCTCAGCGGGGAGCTGTTCTTTCAGGACGTCTGTCAAGTCTGTTATTAAGTCAGCCTCTCCAGGATCTAATCCACTAAATAAATCACTGTCACTTTGATAATAATATTTTCCTGATTCAGATTTTCGATAGATACAATCCAGGTATGAGAGGTAATGAGGAACTGCTCCTACAATTTTGCTGGAGATCTGGTCTTCTTCTCTTCGAACCTTTACCGCATTCTCTTCCAACCCCCAATTATCATGCAGCGTTTCAGCAAATTGAGATAACAGAT
>JAZFRV010000092.1:0-9762 GCA_036445875.1 Anaerolineales bacterium | reverse complement strand
ATCTGGACCAGCCCACCTGGCCCTTTTTGGATATGAACCACTTGAATATGTAATTGGACGTGGAGCTCTCTCAGCTGCCGGGATAAATCTACCTGTAAGCGCAGGAGATATTGCTGCCCGGGGAAATTTGTGTACCTTTGATAAAAACCATAATATCTTAGATCGTCGGGCGGGAAGGATATCTCATCTAGATGCTGCCCCACTGATAGCGATATTGAACCAGATCCAGATTCCTGGAGTAGAAGTGGTAGTCCGACAGGTAAAGGAATATCGTTTTGTATTAGTGATGCGAGGAGATGGTCTAGATCCCTCCCTGAATGATACAGATCCCCAGGAAACTGGCGTCCAACCCCATATTGTCAAAGCTCAAAATCCAAAAGCTAAGAAAGCTGCCGAATTAATAAATATGTGGATTGAAGAAGCCTACCAGGCTTTATTTGACCAACCTGTCGCCAATGGATTTTTACTGCGTGGTTTTGCGACCGACCCAGGATTTCCTTCCTATCAAGACGCGTATGGATTGGAAGCTGTTTGCATCGCTGAATATCCCATGTATAAAGGCGTGTCACAGTTGGTGGGTATGGATGTAATCGAAGATGTAGGCTTAGGCGCTGCCGGCGAGTTCACTGCTGCAAAAGATCACTGGAACGAGCACGATTTTTTCTTTATCCATATTAAAAAGACCGATAGTTATGGAGAAGATGGAAATCTTGAAGCCAAAGCAAGAATTATCGAAGAAGTAGACCAGGCTATTCCTATCCTATTGGACTTAAATCCGGATGTGATCATCATCACCGGAGATCATTCAACTCCTTCTGTTTTAAAATCACATACCTGGCACCCAGTACCATTTTTACTCTGGGCTCCGAATACCCATCGCACTGATCATGAAACTTCCTTTACTGAGAGGAATTGTGCTAGAGGTGGATTAGGAACTTTCCCAGCTGTCGAAACGATGTCATTAGCGCTTGCTCACGCGGGACGTTTACAAAAATTCGGTGCCTGACCACCATAAAAAGTGCTTAGATAAAAAGGCAGCTAATTTCAGCTGCCTTTTTTAATTTTATTCTCCGTCAGTTGTTCTTCAACCAAACCTGAATGGATTAACTTTGATCCAGCTTAGGAATCATTCCATTTTAGTTTAGGTAGAAGCCAACCTGACAAAACTCCTCCGGCCAGGGTTGACACACCAAATACAATAAAAACATCTTGCCAGAATCGCATGGGAAAAAGTCTGATAAGCGTGTCCGAATAATTAAACAACCAACTATCCCCTTCGAAAAAGACCCGGTGAAAATTAGTAAATAAAGATTGGAAACTTACGATGGAAAGGAATAAAATCATCCCCAATAATCCGGCGGTTAACCATCCTCCCCTAGCCACAGATTGGATATAACCTTTCCTCCAGTCTTGGGATCTGGCAAAAACCCCACTTACTAACACAACAGTTACAGCCAACCAAAAAACCTTAATGACACTATTAATGACAATTTTTACATCTTCAAGGTGTTTCAATTCGCTTTCTTTATAAATCGGATCTCCAGTATCGAATTCTAAAACTCGTAAATCGCCGAGAGTATCATTTGATATCAGGTACCGCCTAGTTTGATTTCCAAACTCAAGCCGGTCTATTGTACTGAATCCAAAGTTGTCCACCGGAAAGTTTGGCAGCCGATATTCCAAGTTCATAAAAACCGGACTTAACAAAATCAATATCGATAAAACACTAATTACAACTGGAATGCTTATCGTAACCAATCCACCCAGTAATTTTTCAAGGGTAGTTTTTTTCACTTTCCCTCCCCAATTAATTCTGACCTTGATAGAACATTGTTTAATACCATTTGATTTGTAATCCACTCTATGGGGGCTTTATTATCAGTAAAGATCTGCCCGCCTTCCGGAAGTTGCCGCAAATTTGCCAGTGCGATTCTTATTGCTGAAACCAGAGTAGAGTCTGCCGAATCAGTATCCAGCAGCAATGCCAGATTTTCCTCTAAATACCTTGTGTCTGTTGCCTGTACAGTAGCATAAATAATTGAGTTATAGGTCCCCGGAACATCCATCACATAAACGGATGGAAATACAGATTGAATAGTTGCTGTCAGTCCGGACAACAATTTCTCATCCTCTGGAGTTCTGCCGACGTTAATTACAAGCGCTCCCCGGGAATCCAGATGATCATAAACGATAGTAAAAAATTCTTTTGTTGTTAAATGCCAGGGAATGTACGGTGGCCGATAGGCATCAATGCTGATGATAGAATAGTTCTTCCCGCTGTGGGCCAAACCCCATCTGCCATCTTGGGCTATCGGGTTTAAGTTATCCCCTGTCATCTCAAAATATTTCTGCCCAACTTTGATTATTTCCCGGTCAATTTCAAACCCATCAATAGGGATCGGACCAAATGCGCTGGTTGCCTGGCGGGCAGTTGTTCCAGCAGCGAGACCAATAATCGCGACATTGTCCACATCTGCGGGAATAAAAGGAGGGGAATTAAAAAACGGTGCCGGCAAAACCTGCATCCAAGTTCCCCAGAAGGTTTGCTGCTCAGGGTGGTAAATTGAATGAATGCCCTGCCCTTCATTCAATCGAAGGTATCGATATCCATCTTTTTCCAGGACCTGGATATAGTTATAAGCAGATTCTTTCTCAAAGATCTGGTCAGTGGTTTTTTTTACAGGACCAGAACCCCAAAGTATGCCAAAAATAATCAGCAGGAGTGGCATCCAGATCCATTTCACCACAGACCGCCAGCCTGAAGATAAACCGAGACCAATTAAACCCACAATCATTAAAAACAGGGAGAATACCACAAAAGTCATTCTGGTACCTAACCAGGGAATGAGCAGCAAGTCAGGTGTAAATGTACCAAGGAATGATCCCAGAGTAGAAATCGCATAAATCCGGCCAGAAACTTGTCCTGCTTTCTTGGAGTCTGTTAATACTAATCGAATCGCAAAGGGGGAGATTGTGCCCAACAGGGTTATTGGGACTACTAATAAAACCAGAACAGCTGTAAACGCCCCCAATAAAACACCCACCTGAAGTTGGTCAAAGGCATCAGCAGCTGCGTACAATACAGGGCGGGCAATAAAAGGAACAAGACCAGCAGTAAAAGCTCCCCATATCAGGATCGAATAAAATACATCAAATTTGGGGTGACGGTCAGCCCATTTTCCACCCACAAAATATCCAACAGTCAGGTAAATCAGGATCAAGCCAATAATGGCTGCCCAGACCAGATTGCTGGTGCCAAACACGCTTCCCAAAAGCCTGGAAGCTGCAAACTCGATACCCAGGGTTGTCATACCAGACACAAATACTGTGAAGTATAGATATTTTTTCATGATTATCCGGTGCTCAGATAATTTTATTCAGCTCCAAGAAGGAAGTTGATGGCAATTGCTAATATCCCGGCCAATAAGGTTTTAAATCCATACCCAATCAGGCTTTTTTCAGATACTTTACCCAAAAACAAACCCAACCCAAACAAAAGCAACAGGGCAATTCCTCCAGCCAAACTATAACTCAAAATGGGATTATTGATCCAGGAACCCAAAAACAGGGGAATTAGAACAATAAACGCTGCAAGGGCAGGAGCCAATCCATCAACCACTGAAACCACAATCACTGCAAACCTGGAAGCTCTGCCAATGGATGTTTCACTCTGGTCTATTAATGATATTTTTTCTAAATTCGCCAACTCTCTCTGGCGTTCCGCTGACTCAGTCAAATAAGCCCCCCACAATCCAGAGATCCCCATGGCAATTGAGGTGGCGATTCCAATTTGGATGGGAATGGAAAGATCTCTCACTCCAGCCAGGTAATTACCCACCAGAACACCAATTGTGGTCAATACTCCATCAAAGGCATTCATCGCAAAATAACGCCGGGCGATTTTAGAGATTCCGACAATTTGATTATAGGTTTGAATTTCTTCCAGGAATTCAGGGATAGACGACCATCGATTGTGGTTTTTTTTCATGCTCAGTCTTGATGAGTAACAACTTCTTCAACTGTTCTTTTCCCGGCTGCTACCTCGTCAATGGAGTGAACTGCACCGCCATTTTCTACGATCATATCCTTCAGATCCTGGTAGGATAATTGTTCTCCCTCAACAGTGATTTTGGCATTCTCTACATGATGATCAATTTCATAGATGGTGATATTAACACCATCTACTCCGGATAATGTTGAAATCTTCCGTACCAGATCAACAATATCAGGTTCAAGAGGTTTTAATACATCAAGAACAATCCGTCTTAAATTTCCCTTGTCCATCCTGATCCTCCAATTAACTGTTCACCAATATTCTTTATACGAATATTTATCTATAACGTAAACTGCTGGGCATCGTTAGATAAACCGTACAAATTCTACCATATTCCTAGGGTTTCCATTTCCCCCCACCGGAGATAAACAAATATATACAGGTTCATCATCAGACCTAAAGCTCACCGGACAGGATAGGGACTAGCCCGAAGGCTAACTATCCAGTATAATTCAGTCGATGGAAACATTATCACCTAAACAAGATTCACACGCATGTCCCGTACCGGCTGCTGCTTTCCTGGCGGCTGCCTTGATCGGCCGTGGAGCCGCCTTAGATATCTCTTCAGAGCCGGGCAGCTTTTTACTATGATGATCAGCTTTTGATGTAACTCGTTAACATTCCCGCCCGGACAAACCACCAGTCCGGGTTTTCTAATTTCAGGAAAGAATAAATAAAGGTCTAACGATGAAAAAAAATAAACTTACAGGAAATGAAATCAGGCAGTCATATATTGATTTTTTTATAGCTAAGGATCATAACTTTGTTCGCTCATCTTCTCTGGTACCCGGGGGAGATTCCACGCTACTTTTTACAAATGCTGGCATGGTTCAATTCAAAGATGTCTTTTTAGGCACCGACCAACGCGATTATTCCCGGGCTGCCAATTCTCAAAAATGCATGCGGGTGGCAGGTAAACATAACGATCTTGAGGATGTTGGTCAGAATGATACTCACCATACTTTCTTTGAAATGATGGGAAACTGGTCTTTTGGTGATTATTACAAAAAAGAAGCTATCGCTTACGCCTGGGAACTGCTGACAGATGTCTGGAAGCTGCCCAAAGACCGCCTGTATGCGACTGTTTTTGAAGATGAAAAGGGAGAAATACCCACAGATGAGGAAGCAGTTGAAAACTGGTCAACCCAACCCGGATTCTCGATGGATCATCTCTTTTACCTGGGCCGGAAAGACAATTTTTGGGAGATGGGTGATACCGGACCCTGTGGCCCCTGTTCTGAGATTCATTATGATTTCCGCCCTGAAGAAGGTCCAATTACTGACGGGAAAATCCTGGACACGGATCGATTCACAGAAATCTGGAACCTGGTTTTTATTCAATATAATCGCAAAGGTCCAGATCAGCTGGATGCTCTACCCAATCGACATGTGGATACAGGGCTTGGCCTGGACCGTGTGGTAGCTATATTGCAGGATCAGACCTCAAACTACCGGACTGATTTGTTCCTCCCATTGATTGAAGGAATTCAGAAATTAACTGGAGACACAGATCAAGAGCGTGACAAGAACTTTACTCCTTACCGGGTTATCGCAGATCACGCCCGGGCGGCAGCTTTCCTGATCGCTGATGGTGTTGTACCAGGCAACCTGGGACGAAATTATGTTTGCCGGATGATTATCCGCCGGGGATACCGGTTTGGGGGACACATCGGTCTGCATTCCCCTTTCCTGGGGAAAATTGCAGAGATTGTGATTGGTATCTACCAGGATGCTTACCCGGAATTAGAACAAAACCTGAAAATAATCCTGGATACTATTACCCACGAAGAAGAACAATTCCAACATACTCTGGAAAGTGCAACAGTTCGATTAGAAATTATGCTAGACGAATTAGCTGAGCAGAATACCAAAGTGTTCCCGGGAGAGGAAGCCGCAAATTTGTATTTTACCCATGGATTACCTCTTGAGATAACCCGAGACATTATCCTTGAACACGGCTTAGAAGTTGATGAGGAAGGATTCCACAAGGCCATGGAACAGCACCGAATTGTATCAGGTGGTGGAAATACCATGGGAGATGTGGGAGGAGAAGAAGTAGAGTTTTACAGGAAATTGCTGTCAACCCTGCAGAATGAAGGAAAATTAGATTCTGGTGGGGTCCAATATAACCCCCATGAGAGTTTAAGCAGCCAGGGAAAAATCCTGGCTTTGGTAAAAGATCAAGAATCTGTTCAGACTGCCAAAAAGAAGGATGTCATCCAGGTAATTCTGGCTGAAACTCCCTTCTATCTTGAGGCTGGCGGACAGGTCTCAGATACCGGAGTCATAGCAGGCAAAAACTGGAAAATCGCCATTGAGGATTTATATCAACCGGCCGCAGGCATAATCGTTCATAAAGGTACAGTCCTGGAAGGAAAACCCGCGGTCGGAGACACAGCCGAAATAATAGTGGATCAGATGCGCAGAAAAGATATTATACGCAACCACACTGGAACTCATCTTCTGCATGCTGCCCTGGATCATATTCTTGGTGGACACGCCCGCCAGGCAGGTTCACTGGTTGCTCCGGATTACCTCCGGTTTGATTTCACACATAACCTGGCTTTATCAGAAGATGAAATCAAGGCAGTTGAGGAAGAAGTCAATCGGCGAATTCTGGAAGATCATGTACTCGATATCAAAACTAAAAAACTCCAGGATGCAATTGATGAAGGTGCCCGCGCTTTATTCGGTGAGAAATACGGCGATGTGGTCAGGACTATCCGAATGGGAGATTTCTCTTATGAACTATGCGGCGGAACCCACTGTGAACGCAGCAGCGAAGTGGGATTATTCCTGATCACCAGCGAAAGCAGTACAGCTGCCGGGATTCGCCGGATCGAAGCTGTCACGGGAAGAAAAGCGTATCAATTAGTGCAGAGCCGATTCCAGGAATTAAAATCCGCAGCTAACTATTTATCAACAAGTTCAGACCAAGTTGCTTACTCAACTGGGGTTATGTTTGAGACCATTAAATCCAATGAAAAAACCATTACCAAGCTTCAAAACAAACAAGCGTTGATTGAGTTGGAGCAAGCCCTCGAGGGGATCGAGCAGATTGAAGGCATTAAATTGCTCACAATAAATGTAGAAGATGCAGATCTAGATACTCTACGCTTGATGGCAGATCGATTCAGGCAGCACTTTTCAAAAAGTGGTGTAATAGTTTTGGGAACAGTTATTGATGGATCTCCCCGAATTATTGCCGGGGTAACGGAAGATCTGGTCAAGGCAGACATTAAAGCAGGGGATCTGGTTCAATTTGTAGCAAAACAAGTAGGGGGAGGTGGAGGTGGACGTCCCACACTCGCTGAAGCAGGCGGAAAAGATCCTGAAAAACTTCAAGATGCTTTAGATAGTGTATCTGGCTGGATTCAACAGAAGCGGGAATAACCTCATCTGTTTTCAAAGATAAAATAAACCAAAGGCGCCGATTCTTTTCGGCGCCGAGCATTTATTGAACTATGATCGGATTAAATCTAAAAAAATAATTTGGTAAAATTATTTCCGTGAAAACACAAATCATTCAGCTAGAGATCCATGATGACACCATATCTGTAAAAGATAGAATGGATTGGTCTCAAGCACCGAGAGTTCTGCTGATTTGGCCTGAACGGGGAAAAGTAATGAAAAGCCGGTTAGACCTGGTATTACTGGAACGGTACTGCTCAGCTCATGGCAGTCAACTGGCGATTTTAACCACAGAGCTTGAAGTTAGATATCAAGCCGAAGAGGCTGGGATCCCGGTATTTCAATCCCGGAACACAGCCCAACTCCAATCCTGGAGAAAATCCTTCCGGGAATTCCGTCGGCGCGAAGTAGAACAACAAGCTTCTGAGCCGCGAGATTATAATGTTTTCGATAGAGAAGAAAGACCGATCAGAAGAGAGGTTCCAGTTTGGGTCAGAATTACTCTTTTCACAGTAAGTGTTCTGGCTGTTATAGCAATTGGGGCCATACTTCTTCCAAGCGCAGTTGTCTTTATCATCGAAGAAGAAATCCAGCAGGAAATAGTCATTCCTGTCATCGCAGATCCTACCGCAAAGGAAATAAATATCTCCGGAATAATTCCTTCCCGGGAAATTGTTGTGCTTCTGGATCAGACAGCATCCCTCACCACCAGCGGCCAGATACCACTCCCGGATGAATATGCTCAAGGTGAAGTATTATTCACAAATCTTACTGATGAGCCAATTGATATTCCAAAAAATACTATCCTCAGCACCGAGGGAGAATATCCAATTTTATTCGTTACGTTGTCACCCAGAAAAACGACTGGAGAAATTGGAGAACAATCTGTAGTTAGAATTCAAGCTCTTGAGGCAGGAACTTCAGGAAATATTCTCGCCGGGCAGATAACTCGAATTAATCAGGCATTTGGAGCTGATCTTTCAGTAAAGAATGTGGAACCCACAACTGGAGGAACAGACTCATATATTCCTGCTCCCAATCAGAAAGATCGTGATAGTTTATCATCTTCAGTTACTGAAGAAATGCAGGAGCTGGCACTGGTTAAAATCCAAGAACAACTCTCCTCAGAAGATTTTTTATTGAATCCTGATCTAATCCGAATTGAGATCATTCAAAATGAATTCTCCCCATCCGCCGATTCTATGGGTGATACGTTAACCCTGACCAGGAAGGCCCGATATTATATGGATTACATATCTGGGAAAGATCTCAAAACCCTTGCGTCAAACTTCATTAATGCCCGGTATCTAGGTGAAGATATTAAGCCAATTATGGAAAGTCTGAGATTGACTCAATTATCCAATCCTGTATCCGGATCAAATCATACCTTTATCTGGGACCTGGGAATTATTTGGAATGAAATTCGGCAAATACCTGAACATGAAGTGATCCAGCTTGTGCTGGGAGAAGAACCGGCCGACGCTGAAAAAATCCTCGAGCAATCTCTTGATTTGAAAGAGACACCCCAAATTATCTTGTCCCCCAACTGGTGGTTCAGACTGCCTGCTCTTCCTTTTCGAATCAATGTAATCCAGGAAGGTGGTTAATTTATTTATGAGCGATTTTACAAGAGTCCTGGCTGTAGATCCTGGAGACAAACGGTTGGGGATTGCGGTCAGCGACCTCACAGGAACAATTGCTTTTCCAGTTTGTGTATTGACTCATGTTTCCAGGGAAGAAGACGCTCTTGCTATCCTATCAATAGCCGGGGAAAAAGAAGTAGGGATGATAGTTATCGGCCAGGCCATTAACTGGGACGGGGATGTAAGTGTTCAAGGAAGGAAATCAACCCGTTTAGCTGATAAAATTCGCAGCCTGGGTTCAATTCCTGTTGTTCTCTGGAATGAATATGGAAGTACTAATACCGCTAGGAAAACCCGCCAAGTGATGAATGTTTCCCGGAAAAAAAGATCAGGCCATCTTGATAAAATCGCAGCAACGGTAATCCTGCAAACATACTTGGATTCACAATCAGGTCAGGCGGCCTCGTGACGTCGAGGAAGAAATCTCGTATCAGAGGGATTCTGATTTTAAGCATCATTTTCCTGGTCACCTGCTCGATATGTTTATTTTCCGGAATCATTTTCAGTATTCCATCTAGAACAGCAGCTTTGTATGGACCGCCAAATCCAAATCTCAATCCCATAAAACTTACTACTCAAACTCTGATCTTATTGGCCTCTGATGAAGGACTCTTTTCACCATCAAATATCCTGTCAGAAGATTTGATTTTTCCA
>JAZFRV010000091.1:0-2218 GCA_036445875.1 Anaerolineales bacterium | reverse complement strand
AGCGCCGCAACAACCTTCCATAAAAGCATCCTCAACACCCCGGCCTTCGAACACGCCAAAAACTCCCTTACCGACAGAAACGCCGAATCTCACTCCTGCTACAATCACGAATACACCCGGACCAGCTACTGATACGCCCATTCCGAGCGATACTCCTATTCCAACCAATACCCCTCCTCCAAACTCAAGCTACTGTTCCTACACATCAGTGCTGACAGGGGAAGAACAGGAAATTAAAAACTTGATAAACGACGCCAGAGCAGATCACGGTCTTCCGAAACTTAAAATCGACGTCAGACTAGTAGAAGCCGCCCGTGATCATGGTAGAGATATGACATGCCACGGTACCTACAGTCACACTTCAACTGACGGCAGAAAAGCTTGGGAACGTATCTCAGTTGCCCTCGGTCATGGATCTGGCTGGTGCTATAATCACTGCTGTTGTTCAGAAATTTTTTATGGCGGAAGGAGTCTCACTCCTCAGCACGCATTTAATTGGTGGATGAATCACGATTCTCAAGATCCAAAATATGAGGATAATATCCACAAGCGGACGATATTATCCAAATATTCCACCCGGCTTGGCGTGGGAGTAATCTATTATCAACATAACGGTACAATTCGCAAATTTTATACGGTAGACTTTGCTAAACCATAAAATTCAATGATGACCAGATGCGAATTGCTTTCCTGAATCCCCAAGGTAACTTTGACCCAAATTACAATTACTGGACTGAACACCCCGATTTCGGTGGTCAACTTGTTTATGTAAAACAAGTAGCCTTAGCGATGGGGGAACTTGGACACCAGGTTGCTGGTTTGAAATTAAAAAGTGTCGGCCACATTGAACAACTCATAAATAAAGAACTGCTTTATAATCAAGTAGAAGAAAACCTGATCAACCTGTAAGAAAGGCAGGCAGTTATGTCATTAGAAATTGCTTTTATATCCATTCATGGGGATCCTCTTGCGCAACTGGGCGGGTCACATCATGGCGGACAAAATGTATATGTTAAGGAATTGTCCCGCTACCTGGGTGCCCTGGGATTAACAGTAGATGTTTACTCTCGCTGGGAAAATGATGAGCAGCCCCCTGAAGAGAAATACTCCCGTGGTACGCAAGTAATCAGGATCCCAATTGGCCCTGCTGACTCAATTCAAAAAGAACAAATCGTATCACTTCTGGGAGATTTGGCCTCCTGGATACCATCCTATCAAATCCAAAAAGACCTTCAATATAAATTAGTACACAGCCACTATTATTTCAGTGGAGCAGTCGGAGTGCATCTTAAGAATACCTGGGGAATACCTCTGGTACATACTTTCCATTCCCTGGGAGCAGTAAAGGGTGAAACATTGGGGGGGAAAGATCAAAGTCCGGGAGCCAGGCTCGAAATAGAAAAGAAGATTTGCCAATCAGCCGACAGAATTATTGCTACCAGCCCTCAGGAAAAGGTGGATTTGATTAAATACTATCAGGCGAACCCGGATAGGATTATTGTGCTTCCCTGTGGAGTGAACTTGAATTTATTTCAACCCCTGCCCCAGGAAGAATCAAGAACTGAAATTGCTTTCTCAACCGATGATTTCCTCATCACATATGTTGGGAGATTGGAAGAACGGAAAGGTATAGATACCCTTTTGAAAGCGATCCAGCTCACCAATGACCCCCAGGTTCAGGCGGTAATCGTGGGTGGTCCTCCTACTGATAAACCTTTTCTCAGCTGGAAAGAACTATCCGAAGAACCATATCGGGAGTATATGTCCCAAATAGATGAATACGGGATTGAAAAACAAGTAACCTTTACAGGGGGAAAACCCCAGGATCAATTATCTAAGTACTATAGTGCGGCAGACGTTACTGTAATCCCATCCTATTATGAACCATTTGGGATGACTGCAATTGAAGCCATGGCATGCGGCAGCAGCGTAATCGCATCTCGGGTTGGAGGTCTCAAGTCGACAGTAAAGGAAAATATAGTCGGCGCATTATTTCAACCCCGGAGCGCTGAGCAGCTGGCTGAAAAAATAAAAATACTTAAAGACCAGCCGAATATGAATAAAGA
This sequence comes from Anaerolineales bacterium, assembly GCA_036445875.1. GTDB lineage: Bacteria > Chloroflexota > Anaerolineae > Anaerolineales > UBA11858 > B10-G9. The sequence goes on along the minus strand of JAZFRV010000091.1, from coordinate 152 downwards.
GCTGAAAAAAAATACCCGACCATATGTTGAGGAAAACTTCAGTTGGAAATCAGTCTCCAAAGCTGTTGCTGAAGTATATCAGGAACTTTTGGGGAGTGAGGGCGATACCAGGGATGATTAATATTTAAATATGACCTTGCTACAGATCGTGA
>JAZFRV010000090.1:0-2639 GCA_036445875.1 Anaerolineales bacterium | reverse complement strand
GATTGTGATTGGTGATACCAACAGAGATGTTCTCAGCGCAAAATCTGTAAACGCGATGAGCATCGCCTTGACTTCCGGGACCGATACCAGACAGATGCTGGAAGCCGTTAAGCCAGATTTTATTTTTGATGAAATCAAAGAAGTTCTGGCGATTTTAAAGTAGCCTGTCCAAGAAACAAGGAGGAGAGAATGGGATTTAATAAAGTGGATGGACTCAGCGGACCAGAGATCGGAATAGGCATGTTGGGATATTCATTTATGGGGCGGGCACATAGCAATGCACTGCGAAAATTACCCTATATGATGTATCCTCCTCCTGCTGTTCCAGTACCAGTTGCTGTTTGTGGGCGTAATAAAACAACAGTTTCTGAAATGGCCTCCAGATTTGGATACCAGGGATACTACACTAATTGGAAAGAAATGCTCGCAGATGATCGCATTCAACTTTTAGATAACGTAGGTCCAAATAATATTCATGAAGATCCTTGTGTGATGGCCGCTGAAAATGGGATCCATATCTTATGTGAAAAACCATTGGCCCGAACGACTGAAGAATCAAAAAGGATGTGGGATGCTGTTCAAAAGTACAAGGTTAAAGCCATGGTCGCATTTAACTATCGTTTTGTCCCAGCAGTACGCAAAGCACGGGATCTGATCAACAGCGGCGCTCTGGGGAAAATATATCATTTCCGGGCCATGTATTTACAGGATTGGATATTGCCTCATTTTGATACCCCGTTCTTGTGGCGGCATAATAAGGAAATTTCTGGAACAGGTGCCCTGGGAGATTTTTCGCACATTATCGATATTGGTCATTTTCTGCTGGGATCTCGAATTAATAGTGTGCAATCGACATTGAAAAACTTTATTCCGGAAAGAAAATTGTTGGATGGCAGCGGCTCTGGCAAAGTTGACGTGGATGATGCCTTTGCATCAGTTGTAGAATTTGAAAATGGAGCTTTGGGTACCCTGGAGGGTACCCGATTAGCGAGCGGACGGAAAAATTACCATATCTTTGAAGTAAATGGTGAAAAGGGTTCTATTTCCTGGAATTTGGAACGTTTGAATGAATTGGATATACAGTGGGCGGAAGGCCAGCCTGCCGACTCAAGGGGTTTTCAGAATGTATTGGTGACTGAAGGTGCAGATCCCTGGCTTTCTAATTGGTGGCCTCCCGGACATGTGCTTGGCTGGGAACATACTTTTGTGCATGAAATATATCATTTACTGGATTGCATTGTAAATGACAAACAAGTAGGCCCTGAAGGTGCTACCTTTGAAGATGGATATAACGCCTGTGTGGTTGCGGATGCTATGGTGGAATCATCAGAAACTGGCAAACGAATTGATTGCAAGTATTGATTTTGAAACAGGGCAGGGCAGGTTGGATAGTGCATTCTTCCCAAACCTGCCTGCACTGACAAGAGTCACTTATTGCGCCTTAACATCTTGACAATTAAAAACGACCCCAATATGATACTATAAGTTGTAATTACAGGATAACAACATTATATGTCATCCCCAATTCACACTCAACAGATTGATCGAAATTCCTTTATTCCTTTTTATATTCAGGTGATTGATTCCCTGGCGGAATATATTGAAACCCATAAATTTCCTCCAGGCCATCAGCTGCCCGGAGAGGCTGAATTATGCCGGGTTTATGATGTCAGCAGGACGGTCATTCGGCAGGCCTTGCAGGAACTAGAATATAAAGGAGTGATCTTCAGGGAAAAAGGCCGCGGTACTTTTGTTGCCAATCCAAAGATCCATGAGGGTCTTTTTCAGGAATTAACCGGTTTTTACCAGGATATGGTTGCAAAGGGATTTCGGCCGCGCTCCGATGTTTTAAAACAGGAACAGGTGAATGCCACTAACAAAGTGGCTGCTTATTTAAACCTAGAAGTTGGCACCCCGGTGATTCAGATAGATCGTCTCAGATATATCAACCATGAGCCGATCGTCCTTGTAACCACGTTTTTGCCCCTTGATTTATGTCCGGAATTATTGGAAGTAGATCTTTCTGACCAATCGCTTTATGCGTATCTGGAAAATGAGCATGGTTTGTTTATAGACAGAGGCAAACGTTTCCTGGAAGCCGTAGTTGCAAATCAGCTTGAAGCTGAGCTGCTCAAAGTGGATATAGGGTCACCACTCATCCTCTTAAACAGCGTTAGTTATTTAAAGAACGGGATACCTATTGAATATTTCCATGCTCTGCACAGGGGAGACAGATCTCGTTTTGAGACCGAATTGGTCCGGGTGCACCAACCAGGGGAGTTGGCGAAAAAATTTCTGGATGTGAATAATTCCTGAGCTATTATTCTTTCTTGGGGGATTTTACCTGGCGAAAAAAGTTAGTATTTCCATCACTATTAAGGAGAGTTTCGAATGAAAAAAATGAAAATTGGTATTGATAGTTATTGTTTCCATCGCTATTTTGGAGAGGTTTATCCCCACCAGACTGCTCCCGATAAAAACATGACCATGGAAGATTTTTTGGCTTATGCAAAATATTTAGATGTGGATGGCGTGTCTTTGGAATCCTGCTTCTTCCCATCCTTTGATAAAGGCTGGTTCAAGGAAATCAATGCTCAGCTGGATGACTACGGATTCGATCGGGTTTACGCCTGGGGTCA
>JAZFRV010000089.1:0-6577 GCA_036445875.1 Anaerolineales bacterium | reverse complement strand
CGCTTTCAGCTGTCCTCCAGGGCCCGGGGGGAGAGATCATTCTGGCCGGGGATGATTTTACAATCATGGAAGTTCACGGATTCCCATTTGTGGTATCTGCGGGGTCCTTTTTCCAGGTCAATACTGGTGTGGCAGAACTGATTGTAGATTACCTTATAGATGCCCTTCCCTTAGCAGAGAATACAGTTTTACTAGATGTATATTGTGGAGTGGGGTTATTCAGCGTATTCCTTGCACCCCTGGTCAAACAAATTATTGGATTTGAATCAGATCCTTCAGCAGCAGAGGACTTTCTCTATAATCTAGCCGGGTTTGATACCGTTGAACTTTATGATCTACCGGCAGAAGATATTTTGCCTGATCTTGAGATCTCTCCGGACATCATTTTGCTCGATCCACCCAGGGCAGGAATATCAAAAAAGGTGTTGGATAGCGTAGTTTCTCTGAAACCCCAAAATATAGCCTACATCTCTTGTGACCCAGCTACACTTGCACGGGATGTATCTCGCCTGCACAAACAGGGCTATCAACTGCAGAGTTCAACTCCGTTTGATATGTTTCCTCAGACGTATCATATTGAGAGTGTTAATTTATTTCAGAGAACAAACCGGGAAGGGTGATATTTTGCACTTTGACTGCTATCTATACTAGTGTAAAATGCGGATACAGATTGGTAATAAAGAACACATAAACTGATTCGAATAGAGGACCCCCGAACGATTAACGAAGGGTCTCTTAGGAAACTTTTTGATGGGTTCATCCGGAATTTTTGAAATTTGTCCAATCCAACGGCCTGATTTATTGATCAGATTGCTGGATATTATCCAGTTGTTGCTATCCGATACCCGCTAAAGGTACCAGGCCTGTTTCGACAGAAAAATCGAAACGGGCTTTTTTTATCAATATTTTGTACATTATATTGTTTAAAAATTAATCAAAAAACACCCCTATTGAGTTTTATGGGAGGGAAAACATGAAGGAAAGTCATGACCTGAATCGTGAAATCCCTGTTTTGGATTGGGAATCACATTTAGCTGAACGAACCAAGGGAATGCAGAGTTCAGCCATCCGGGAATTATTAAAGTTTGCCCAGGATCCGGAAATAATTTCATTTGCTGGCGGTTTACCGGCTCCAGAACTTTTTCCGACCAGGGAGATAGAAGAAGCCTGCACCTATGTAGCCCGCGAACAAGGAAAAATGGCTCTGCAGTACAGCGCTACAGAAGGGTACTATCCACTAAAAGAATTCCTGGCGGAATCTATGCATAAATACGGGATTCCTTCGACCCCGGAAAACGTTCTGCTAACCAATGGGTCTCAGCAAGCCCTGGATTTGATTGGCAAGATTTTTATTGACCCGGGAAAGTTTGTTCTGACAGGGCGGCCCACCTATTTGGGAGCAATTCAGGCTTGGCGAGCGTATCAGGGGAAATTTCACACAATGCGCCTGGATGAACATGGCATGGTGGTAGAAGAAATTGAACGTGCTTACGAAAAAGTAATAAAGGATAGCGGCAGCCCTCCCGTTTTTATTTATGTATTGCCTAATTTCCATAATCCGGCAGGAACAACATTATCACTGGAACGCCGGATAAAATTGGCAGAAATTGCCACAAAACTTGACCTGGCAGTGATCGAAGATGACCCTTACGGACAGCTTCGGTTTGAAGGTGAATATATCACTCCTATATGTAATCTGATCCCTGAGCGGACAATTTATCTGGGTACTTTCTCAAAAATCATGGCTCCGGGATTACGCTTGGGATGGATCGTATGTTCAGACGCACTGATGAAGAGGCTGATCCAGGCCAAGCAGGGCTGTGACTTACATACCGGAACTTTTGTACAGTATGTGGCAAATGATATTTGCCAGCGGGGCTTTCTTAAACCACATATTAAGAAAATACAGCAGGTTTATAAAGAACGCAGAGATACGATGGTGGAAGCGCTGACGGAATTTTGGCCAGAAAGTTGTGAATGGACTGATCCAGAAGGTGGATTATTTCTCTGGGCCAGGGTTCCCGAATCCATCGATACCAATAAGTTTCTTCGTGAAACGGCTCTAAAAGAAAAGGTTGCTTTTGTGCCCGGCGTTAATTTTTACCCGAACGCAGATGGCGGGCACCAGGCAATGCGACTTAATTTTTCGTTTTCAAAACCGGAAGTGATTGTTGAGGGTATCAAGCGTTTGGGGTTAGCGTTAAAAAAGGAACTCTCCGAGAAATAATATCTACTGCTCTTTTTGGAAGGAGGTTGGGTTCATTTTTACTAAATAATACAGACAATCGTCATATATTTGATTTACTTGGGCGCCAATCTGTCAAAGAGCTTGTATGATATATTGGCTATTCCGGAAAAGTTCTTCTGGAAAATATTGAAATAGTATCAAGGAGGTATATTGTGTCTCTTATTCAAGATGTAATTAACAAGACTAAGGAGAAGGATCCTGCTCAGCCAGAGTTTCATCAGGCAGTTGAAGAAGTCCTCAATACGTTAGAGCCAACAGTTGAGCGGCACCCCGAACTGGTTCAGGCCAAAATTTACGAACGGATTGTAGAACCGGATCGTGTAATCATGTTCCGTGTTCCCTGGATGGACGATGATGGAGAAGTACATGTAAATCGCGGTTTCCGTGTTCAATTCAATAATGCCATTGGTCCTTATAAAGGTGGTCTGCGATTTCATCCGTCTGTAAACCTGGGCATAATAAAATTCCTGGGATTTGAACAGACCTTTAAGAACGCGCTTACCACGTTGCCGATGGGTGGCGGAAAAGGTGGATCGGATTTTGATCCTAAAGGAAAAACCGACAGCGAAGTGATGAATTTCTGTTATGCCTTTATGCGTGAGCTATACCGCCATATTGGACCGGATACGGATGTTCCGGCTGGTGATATCGGAGTGGGTGGTAGGGAAATTGGCTACCTGTATGGATATTACAAAAAGATTATGAACGATCATACGGGAGTCTTGACCGGGAAAGGCCTGGAATATGGGGGTAGTCTGATCCGGCCCGAAGCAACCGGTTATGGCGCAGTTTATTTTGCTGGTGAAATGATGGCAGTCCGAGATCTAGGTATGGAAAAGAAGACGGCTATTGTCAGTGGATCAGGAAACGTTGCCCAATATACAATCGAAAAACTGCTGGACCTGGGCGCAAAACCCATCTCCCTATCCGATTCAAGCGGTACGATTATTGACGAAGCTGGAATTGACAGGGAAAAACTGCGGTATGCCATGGATCTTAAAAATATCCGCCGCGGACGTATCAAAGAGTATGCTGATAATTACAATGTGCCTTATTACCCGGATATGAGCGTTTGGGATGTAGTGAAGAAAGAAGGTATTAAATTAGATTTGGCTTTTCCTTCCGCAACACAAAACGAAATTGATGCTGCGAATGCCCAGGCACTGGTGGACAATGGCTGCATCTGTGTCTCCGAAGGCGCGAATATGCCCTCCACGCAGGATGCGATTGATATCTTCCAGGAAAACAAGTTGCTCTATGGACCTGGGAAAGCGGCCAATGCTGGTGGTGTAGCAACTTCTGGCTTGGAAATGAGTCAGAATAGTTACCGCTTGTCCTGGACACGCGAAGAAGTTGATCAGAAACTGCACGGCATTATGAAGAGCATTCACAAAACCGCTCTCGATGCTGCAGATACTTATGGCGAATCTGGAAACTATGTAATGGGTGCTAACATTGCAGGATTCCTGAAAGTTGCTAAAGCCATGCTCGCATATGGTGTGATTTAGGTTTCCGATTTACCAATAATAAATAAACCGCCAGTAATTATTCTATACTGGAGGTTTGTTTTTTAATTGAAGATATCAACGACTTTGGATTTAGCGCGCCAGCACTTCTTGTTGGGTAAATAGTACTTCTTCTTTCCCCATTAATTTATCCTGAATCTTTTCAATGATCAGGTCAAGATGTCCGTTATTGGCAACAAAATCCAAAGCATCTCCTGGCACAGTAAGAACAGGGCAGAGTTGGAAATCGTTAATCCATTGTTCATATAGAACATTTAATTGATCCAGATAAGCAGGATCAATTTTTTCTTCGTAATCTCTACCGCGCTGTTTTATTCGCTGCTGAAGGGTTGGAACTGAAGCCCGGATGTAAAGTACAAGATCGGGTGGAGGTAAAAATTCAACCAGGGATTGATAGAGCTCCTGGTAAGTTCGATAATCTCTTTCTCCAATTTGCTGCTGTTTATAGAGATTGTGGGCAAAAATTTCAGCATCTTCATAAACGCTGCGATCCTGGATAACATACCCGGGATGAACGCAAAGATTTTTGTGAGCCCGGAGCCGCCTGGCCAGGAAGAAGACCTGGCTGTGGAAAGCCCAGGTTTGCATATCCTTGTAGAAATCAGCCAGGTACGGATTTTCTCTTTCTGGTTCAAAAAAGGGTGTCCAATCGAGATTGTCACATAGCTTTTGCACTAAGGTAGTTTTACCTACACCGATGTTTCCAGCAACTGCGACAAATTTTTCCATGATCTCTCCTGTACACTGTTAAATTTTGCCCGGAGACTACAATGTCCCTGAGCGATTGTTTGGTTGTGGCATTTTCAGTATTGTCTATCAAAACAATAAGAACCCGGTTTCGTTACTAGAAACCGGGAGGGATGTTAAGGGGCATTTAAACAATAAAAGAAAATTATTAATTTATCCTCAGTTGCCGAGGTGCATCGGCATAATGACATGAAGGAAATCATCATTGCCGACCGGACGTATGACTCCGGGGCTGGTAGACTTTGAAGTTTCAAGAGCAACAGTGGGGGTTTGAATCACATCAAGAACTTCCCTGAGGTACCGGACATTAAAAGCGATAATGATATCTTCGCCGTCTATTGTGCCATCCATAATCGCCTGACTCGATCCGGTCTCTTCTGACTGACCAGAAATTTCCACTTCACCGGGAGTATTTTCTTCTGCGCCGGGCTTGATATTAACCTGGGCGATCAAAGAGCCTTCCCGGGCAAAAATCTCAGCTTGTTTACACGATTTCAGGAACGAAGGTGTTGCCAGAATAGTACGGGTCTGGTATTCCTTTGGAATAATTTGCTGGTAGTCAGGGAAAGTTCCTTCGATCAATTGTGAGACAAGTTCAATATTCTTGGTTCGGAAGATGACCTGACCCCGATCAGGAGGCAGGGTCATGGTGATGACTTCGGATTCGTCATTGCTGATGCGTGCTAATTCACTAAGAGCCCGGGAGGGAATGACGGCTTTCACCGGCTGTTGCACCGAAGACGATAACTGAGCAGTTCGGACGGATAAACGGAAACCGTCAGCCGCCGCCAGTGTCAGTGTGTTGTCCTCTATTGTAACGAGAACTCCGGTCAGGATCGGTCTGGCCTCGTCATGAGAGGCAGCAAATACAACCTGCTTGATCATATCCTTAAAATCAGAGACATTGATTTCGATACCGCCGTCTAAATCAGGTGCGGGCATGGGGGGAAATTCCTGGGCATCAATGCACTTAATATCGGTATTGAGGGCTCCGCTTTTGATATTTAGGGTTTGGGTTGGTTCATGTAAAGAGATGTGGGTTTTAGCGGGTGGAATAGTGCTGACAAGGTCTGTAAAAGTCCTCGATGGAACAGTTGTGGATCCTTCCTCTTCAATTTTTGCACCAATCCAGCAGGTGATACCCAATTCAAGATTGGTTGCAGATAGACGCAACCTGCCGTCATCTGTTGCTACGAGTATATTGGATAGAACTGGAAGGGTGCTCCGAGGTGAGACCGCCCGGGACACAATGCTTAGACCATGAGCGAGATTTTCTTGTAGGACAGAGATCTTCATATGAATTCCTATTATGGCTTTGAGGCATCGGCTGGGTAAACTTATAGTAAGTATACAATGAGACGTTTTTTTTGGCTACCTCAAAACCTGCCGCCGGGCTGGCAATAACTTTGTATCCAGGAATTGAGATCAGATATCTTTCATTCCCCGGCACAGCAGATTACCCTGGATTAATTGACATCCTTTCTCTACCGTGTTATTATCCCTGTTACATTAAAAAATGCCACTTATGGCACTCTTATCCAGAGAGGTGGAGGGAACGGCCCTGTGAAACCTCGGCAACCGGGCAGCGCTACGAGCTGCAGACGGTGCTAACTCCGGCAGGCGGATTCTGGAAGATGAGAGGGCAAAACTGAGTTTGTGCCCTTTCTTGCAGATCAGAAGGGGCAATTTTAGTTAATGGACAAACTCAATAAGTGGAGGGTCTATGAGCAGTACACTCAATAACGTACCAAATATATTATTCACTTCAGAATCTGTTACTGAAGGTCACCCGGACAAGATGTGTGACCAGATCAGCGATGCTGTTTTGGACGCCTGCTTTACCCAGGATCCAAGATCTAGGGTTGCCTGTGAAACGGCAACAAAAACCGGATATGTCATGCTGCTGGGTGAAATTACCACTTCCGCAGATATTAATTACGACAAATTAGCAAGAGAGGTGGTCACTGAAATCGGTTATGACCGGGCGAAAAAAGGATTTGATGGGAAAACCTGCGGAGTCTTGGTAGCGATCTCACAGCAATCTAGTGATATTGCT
>JAZFRV010000088.1:0-6030 GCA_036445875.1 Anaerolineales bacterium | reverse complement strand
TGCGCAGGCGCTCAGCAGCCCTAACCCTGCTATCGTAAGGCTGACCAGAATACGATATTTGAACTGGTATGATTTATCCGATTGCGCTCGATCCATAATTAATTCAGGGATTTGCAGATCCAGTAATTGTTTGAATGGAGTGTGGTGAATACAATTCTAGCAGCGCGGAATGCAGGCTCAGTCCCTGCTTAAAGGCAAAGTATTGATATTGGGCAGCGGATTCCGCGTATTGCCAATATGATTGTGCCGGGAATCGCTCCCAACCGAAAACTGCTGCCAACTCAGTAAAGTCAATCCAGTACCCTTCTGTGATATCTTTTATAAGAGCACCTCCATTCTCGTAATTCAAATTTGACCCAGAATATCTGGCGTTGATGTCCCAGGCGAAGCTATGAAGCGGTAAACCCTGTGAGCCATCCTGTTTGTTAGCACGAATATATAGCCGCCAGAAGGTCTGATTCCCAAAATCCTCCCGGACAACAATCATCCAATTTGCCAGTCTAGGAAGGTCATTAACCAGGAATCCTCGACCAGTATACAACCAATTCTGGGTAACTTCTGGGTCAACGAGTTCAGTTAGAGGTATATAAGCATTTTCCAGGGTTGAAAGAAAATCCCAGCCGGAAAGAATACTGGTTTCTTGCCGGAGTGCTGTAAACGAGTCGATAGCGTCTTGATTAAATTGAGGATATGGTGCGGATAAATTTCTTAGCTGGATTAAATCTTTCTTGATAATTTCTTGATCTTCATCCTGCTGAGGAGCCGGATTCCAGATCGGGGTTGGATTTAACTCAGAAGCTGCGTCCAAGGGGGTTGGAAGGATTATCCCTTCGGCCCAACTGAATCCTGTAACTTGCCCTGGCATTTTAACAGCCGGCATCATTACTTGAAAATTATTATTTATACCCGGATATGCTGTAAGGTAAGTGTCAAATGGAGTCTCAAGCAGGGCATACAATAACTCTCCCGTACCTGCCCAGAGCGGCCAATCCCCGGTACCTATCAGGGCAGGGTCTTGCTCCGGACGGTCTGAATCCCAGGTAACTAGGCTGTGATTCCCTTCTTCGGTAACTATTGACCAGGACAGATACCTTCCATCGGCGGTCCAGGTTGGATGATTTACACTCACGCCCGGAAGGTTTTTTACTCGAACAGCTTTATCAATCTCAGTTGAATCCAGATCCGCATACCAGACTTCCTGAATTCCATTTCTGGTTGTGATGAAACTTATTCTTCGTCCCTGCCCGGACCAACTTGGAGAAAAATCTGCAGCCGGGTGATTTGTAAGGGGTATTGGTCCCTGGGTTTGATCTATATCCTGAATAAAAATATCCAGATTGTTGATGTGATAGCTCTCATAAGCCAGCCACTGTCCATCGGGAGACCAGGTTGGATTGCCATCATAAGCCCAGGTATCAGTTAATTGTTTGATTTCAGCAGTGAGTAAATCAAAGATGTAGAGGTCCCAGAATCCATTTCTGTTAGATGAGAAGGCTATTTTTGTGCCATCAGGATTAATGCTTGGGGTGATATCCTGCTGGTTCCCGGAAGTGATGCGCGTTAAGGGCAACGCAGTCAAGGTGCCCTCATCGGAATTTTCTAATAATGGTTGGTAGGCAAATAAATGGATATCTATTCCTTCCCGGATTGATAGCACCAATGTGCCAAACTGGGAAGGATAACCAACTACAAGAGGAGTTGGTGATGGATCTGGTGTTGTTTTAATATTGGGTATTGGGGTAGATGTTTCTGGATTGGCGACCTCTATGGATTCTGTCTCCTGGGTTAAGCTTAACTCTAATAGCTTTGCAGAAGATTGTTCTTCCATCCTGCTGCGAGCTTCTGGATAGAGGATAATCGCGGTGATCAATAATATGGCCCCGATTATCAGCAAGATCAATGTTGAGGGGAATTTTCGATCTGGTTGTTGATTATTGTTTTCTACAGAAGCGTCAGCGTTCATATTTTTTTATCTCAAAGAATGCTTAACCTTGACGCAGCCAATTTGGGAAGTGGGATTTTATCCTGCCCTGAACTATTTTTCCCCATCCAAGAGGAAATCCATCCACTGTTACCAATGCCCAGGCTTTATCTTCCGCTTTAATTCCGGGATGGGTAATTGGTGATCCCCGGAGATAAGATAGCAGATTTGGATCAGTTAATGGCAATTCTATCACTAATTGTGTATCCTCTTTGGTTAAGCCGAATGCCAGGGCAGAACTGGGTTTAAAACGATTCTCTGAAAATCTTCCGATAAACCATCCCCAATGATAGATTTTTAATCCCGCTAAGTGAAGAGAGGGAGGATGACTCAGATAGAGCTGATTACCGTAACAAGCTAAACCAGAGCTCCCAGGTGAGATGATCTCTGTTCTTTCGGTATGTTTCAGCGCGGAATTAAAAAATTCTTCATAAATACCTTGATTCTCAGTAGGCATTCCAGCTGATGTACTGTGGCGGGAAATCTGCTCAGAAATTGTTCCTGATTTCTTGAGCCTGGCGAAAAAATGACCTTCTCCAGGAGCCACATGAGGCCAGATCCGGATTGCTCCCTTCAGCCCCTCTGGATCCTGATCTGAAAATGGAATGCCATGTTGAAATCCGGTCTGACCGGGAATAGGATCAATCTGAAAATCAGGATTAGCCTGGAGGAATCTTAAAACAGACCCTTCATTTTCGAGTTGATTAAAGGTACAGGTTGAATAAAGCAGAATTCCACCGGGCCTAACCAATTTCCCGGCAAACCAGAGAATTTCATCCTGAATTGTGGCGCAGCGTTTGCTGAAGTTTAATGACCATTGTCTAATTTCTCTGATATCTGTTCTAAAGTTTCCCTCCCCAGAACATGGCGCGTCTACCAGTACACGATCAAAAATCGGGCCAAAATGATCCACTAATCTTTCAGGGACATCATTGATAACTATTGAGTTTTGTCCTCCCCAGCGTTCAATATTTCGCGCCAATGCTTGCACTCTCCGGAGGTTGGAATCGTTTGCTACCAGGACCCCCTTGTTTTTCATCAACGACAGAATCTGGGTAGATTTTCCCCCGGGAGCAGCACAAAGATCAAGGATCAATTCTCCTGGCTGAGGGTCAAGTGCTTCAACCGGTGCCATAGCGGAAGGTTCTTGAAGATAATAAAGACCTGCAGAATGGTAGGGATGTTTTCCTGGATGAATATCAAGTGGGAGTTGTAGACCATCTTTTGCCCAGGGTACACCACTACTAATAGGAGGCAGGATTTTTTTGATTAAATCAAGATTAGTCTTGAGTGAATTTACACGTAAACCTGATAGAGGAGATGATGAGGTTTGTGAATCCCAAAATAAAGAGGATTTGTCCCCTAGAAGTCGGTTGATTTCAGTGATAAAGTCGTCCGGATATGTAATTTTCACGGGATGGTAAAAGGCGTTGAAGTACTGTCGATCAGGGATCTTTTTAAATTGAATTGAGCCTCCCCATCCTGTTCGATTTCTTCTTCCTCGACATAAAACACTTCGACATTTACTGTATAGCTTCCAGGCAGGCTCTTGCTTTCGGGGATATGGAGTGTGAATTCATTTTCCGGGATGAAGATGTTGACGATGTTGATCGATGCAAGTAGTTCATCATCTTGATTTGTTAAACTTATCTCCCCATTCGGTCCTTGGAGGAAGGGTGATAATACCAGTTTTACTCTAACTCTTCTGCCATCAGGATATGGGTCTACCTCCAGGGTGAGTATCTTTAGGTCATCTCGTGTAGGGGGAGTCAGTGATGGATAAATTAAATTATCATGGTCCATGGGGAGCTCTGCCTTTAAAACCGGGTAAGAGTGATACCATGGATAAGTTTACCATCGATGAAAATAAAACGTCCAGCCCGCAGGCTGGACGCTTTTCTGAACAATTTTTGAGATCGTTCCTGTTTTAATCTTCCACTAGATATGCTAATCCAACTGCTCCAGGACCGGCATGGGTTCCAATTGTTGGGCTTAATTCAGAAAATATTTTCTCCTGCGGGGATACTCTCTTTGAAGCTTCATCCAGTATAAATTGGGCTGTATCTGGATTGTTTGCATGTAGAGTAGCCAATCGGATTGTTTTATGTCCGCTGACCTTTTCTACAATTAAATCCACTATTGTTTCCAGGGCTTTTTTCTGTGTCCGGACTGAATCGAGGGGGATTATCAGGCCATCCTCAATTGCCAGAATTGGTTTCACATTCAATAAACTTCCCATAAATCGTTTTGAGGCTCCGATTCGCCCGCCTCGATGTAAAAATTCCAGGGTATCCAGGACAAAAATGACCCCTGAGCGCTCCCGGCAATCCTCAGCAATCCGTTTACACTCTGCCAAAGAGGCGCCTTGGTTTGCAGCTTTAGCAGCAGCCAAAACATGGAATCCGAGGGCCATCGCCAGTGTTTTTGAGTTGACGATTTCAATTGTTGCATCCGGGAGTAATTTTTTTGCCTGGGTGGCGGATGATATCGTCCCTGATAGATCCTCTGATATTAATACAGCAAGGATTTCATACCCTTCATTATGAAGAGATCTGAACAGAGCCTCAAAGTCTGCCACAGACGGCTGCGATGTACTGGGCATGACCTTTGCCGTTTTAAGGCGATCATAAAATTGTTCAGGAGTAATATCTACTCCATCGTAAAAAGTCTCTTCATCCCAGATCACAGTCAGTGGTACAACATGAATTTTTTGTTCTTCGATGATATGCTCAGGTATATTGGGTGAACTGTCAGTTACTATAGCTACTTTAGACATAAGACCTCTCTTTAAGAATAATGGAATATCTTTTAATTACAAAAGATACAACACATTTCCAAAAGAGAGGTTACGGTAATTTGATATACCTAATGAGATTTGTTTTAGCATACATTCCGTGCATGCAGGCGATGGCAAGGCTGGCCGGACCCAGGTTAGTATCGATCACCGGGCTCAGCTCTGCCTGGTAGTTCTCTTGGGGTGAGAGTATATTATTGGTTTCACCTAACAGATATTGAGCTGTTTCAGGTGCATTGGAGTGAAAGATAATAATTCTCAGCGGTTAGTCACTGCCCGCTCTTTCTCCAACAAGCGAGATTAACCGATTCCAGGCTTTTTAAGTTCGGGCCTGATCAGCGGCTTCTATCACACCATCCTTAATTTCCAGGACAGGTTTTAATATTGAGCGTAGATCCGAGCAATCGTTTGCACCGCCGATCCATCCTCACTTATGCAAGAATTCCAATGTATCTACCGCAAAAATCACATCTGTTTTTTACTGAGCCTGAATCGATAATGGTATCCTGCCCGAGATAAATTCCTGCTGGGTCTGGAGAGCTGAATTTACTGTGCTTGAAATTCCAGAAGAAATTAAGATAGCTTCCACATCTTTCTCTTGATCCAATGATACTCAAAAATAATCCTTAAATAATGCTGCAGAGAGTGGGGTGTGCTGGGTAAGGTGGAAATACTATCGGTCACTCTGGTGAGTTGAGCAATAATAAATTCCTCCTGAATATTCGATTATTAAATGGGATCATTTTACCAAAAACGGAACGGGATTTCCCGCTCCGTTTTGAGCACCCTCGGCGTGATTCGAACACGCGACCCCTTACTCCGCAAGCAAGTGCTCTATCCACTGAGCTACGAGGGCAAAAAGAGTAGAAACCGATTTTACAACAGGGGGTGGTAAAAAGCAATAGGATAAAAAATCATCCGGTCCTACTGAATGCTCGAGATATTTATTCAGGTGTATTTCATTTGTTGTTTTTCTGGAAAAACAACAAAAAAAGATCCCTAAAAAATGATAGAAATTGGGGATATGATGAAGGTCATATCTTTTCCATGAGCTTGTACTTTTACGCCTATAAAGGGTTCTGTTATGATTAGATTTGGGACGGGAGATAATCAAAGTTTTATCACTGTTTCCTCCTTTGGTTAAAGCCTCCTCATGTATGAGGAGGCTTTTTTTTTATTATGGCCGCGAGAGTATCAAGCTTTATAATTGACTATATCCATTACAAACTTCCCTCCGATAATTCCCTTTTGATAT
>JAZFRV010000087.1:0-2415 GCA_036445875.1 Anaerolineales bacterium | reverse complement strand
ATAAAAAATCCAGCCAGAAGACCACTCTCCTCCCAATTTTACTGGCTGGATTAGGTTTAATTGCCCTGATCGCAGTCGCCTTGATTTTACGCTCATATCAAGTTGTAGTGAACGACCCCCTGGATGCCTTCATACTTCCCCCCATCGAAGTTGACCAACCAGCTCCTGAATTGACCCTGTTTAACCTGGACGGCGAAGAGGTATCTTTGTCAGATTTCAGGGGAAAGGTCGTTCTATTAAACAATTGGGCAACCTGGTGTCCTCCCTGCCGGGAGGAAATGCCGGAATTTAAGATTTACTATGATAAGTATAAAGATCAGGGATTTCAGATTGTGGCAATTGAAGCTGGGGATCCGGAGAATGACGTCAGAAATTTTGTTGAGCGAGAAGGGCTTGATTTTGTAATCCTGCTCGATCCTGAAAATAAAAGTCTGATTACATTCCAGCAAAACACATTGCCAAATTCATTTGTGATTGACAGGGATGGAAATTTGCGGTTTTCCTGGTTGGGAGCCATTAATGAGCCAACTCTCGAAAAATATGTCACCCCTCTTTTAAAGGAGTAATCGATGAAAGCTGAAGTTCAGTGGAAGGGCCGAATGTCTTTTACTGGTGCTGCTGACACTGGGTTTGAAGTCCCTCTGGGTTCTTCCCCAGAAGTTGGTGGAGATAATGACGGATTTCACCCCATGGAATTAATGGCTATCAGCCTGGCTGGATGCACCGCGATGGACGTCATTTCCATTTTGGGGAAAAAGCGCCAGGAAATCTCGGATTTCAAAGTCAAAGTGACCACTGAACGGAGCGAGACACACCCCAAGGTGTTCACCAACGCCGTGATTGAATACCATGTTGCAGGAAAAGACCTTTCAGAAAAAGCTGTCACTCGGGCTATGGAGCTGTCAGCCGACTCGTATTGTCCAGCCCAGGCAATGCTGGGAAGGGTGCTGCCACTTAAATTAAAATACTTTATCTACGAAGGTGAAAATATGGACAGCGCAAATTTTTCAATTGAAGGAAAAATTCGATAATCTCGCTGGAAAAGTACTTCTTCTAAACAAGATCCGTAATCCTCCTGGGATTACGGATCCTTTTTGTTAGGGGGTTAAACTTCCCAAACCTTTATGGTTAATCTCCGTTCACCAATGGAACCAGAGAAACATCCATCGTCAGGGTCCAGGAATGGTATCCTTCACCGCCCAAGAATTCTCGCATCACCGTATGGCCGCTTGAGTCATCCGTGATTAAAAATTCTTCCCCCAGACCAGAAGCCCCAGAGTGAGTGAATGCAGCGCCGGGAGACGAAAAAGGCACTGCCTGACCATCGCAGACCATGGTTCCTTCAGTTGGTCCCCAATCCTCAGTGATGTTGAGGTAAACAACCCCCGCATCACAATATCCTTCTGCTGAGACAACCACCGTGCCCCTAGATTCTACAGAGCACGGACCAAGTATACCCATATACTCATAATCTAATGTTTGGGGAGAAGCGGTTGTGAGTATCGCATCATGTCCCCCGGTATTTACTTCACTTAATAAAGCTATCCCGCCATGTTTTAAGATATGCGTCAGGCTGGTTTCCTGTTCATTTACCGTCAGGGAATGGTCGAAGCCGAGAACATAATTATTCACGTGGAAACAAGTTAATACTTCTCCGGTATCGCCCGAATCACCTGGATCTGGTGGGGCAGCGGGTGGGTCGTCTGGAGCGGGCGGGGAATTAACCAAATTCAGCGCAGAGCAGGCTGAAATCAACACTAAGATCACCATGATTGAAAGTGCTAGATAGAAAGATTTGTGTTTCATGGGTCCTCCCCAAGTTAATGGTCATATTGATAGGATATCTACCTGTAAGGTCCCAATAAATGAATTCTACAATTGATAAATATTGCCCAGAATAACTTAGATCTCCATCTTTTAATTAACCATACACCTCTTTAATTTCAGCGATTTGTTTTTTTGTAAACGGTTGGGGCTTGCCCATTGATTTGGCTTTGTAATACACCTTCAAGCCAATCTCCGCATTATAAGCTCGCTCAAGGGCCTGGTCGAGTGAATTCCCTATAGCGAGCAGTCCGTGCTGACGAAGCAGCATGACATTCAAGTCAGGCCGGGTTTGAAAGAGGTCTACTGTTACCTCCCCTGCCCGAGTTGTCCCCGGCGCAGCCCAGGGTGCAACTGGAATTGGAGCACCGCTAACCATGAGTTCGATACTCATTAATGGAATATCTTCCCCAAGCATTGCAAACACCATCCCGTAGATGGAATGAGTATGACAGATGCTAATTGCCCTGGAAATATTCCGATAGATAGCGGTATGCATGGGAATCTCAGAAGAGGGTGTTGGTCCCTCGAGTAGATTGCCATCCAAATCTACAATAGAAATATCGGATCTTTGGATGGTTTTGTAGTTGA
>JAZFRV010000086.1:0-10468 GCA_036445875.1 Anaerolineales bacterium | reverse complement strand
ATGGCGGCTATAAGTGACACTGGTCGTGGTGGTATGGTTGGATGCTCCCTAGGACTTCAGCAAGCCTGCCTGGATGCAGCAGTGAAATTTGCCAATGAACGAATTCTATACGGAAAACCCATCAGTAGACTGCAGGCAATCCAGATGAAATTTGCCGACATGAAGATCGATCTGGAAGCTGGCCGCTTATTGGGATATCGAGCAGCTGCGATTCAAGACGCGGGAGGTCGGTCGGGGAATGAATTCGCTGTGGCAAAATACTATACTGCTGAAGCAGCTCAAAGAGCTGCCAAAATGGCAGCTGATATTCACGGCGGTTATGGCTGCATGGAAGAATTTGCGGTAACCCGGTATGTGAGAGATTCTTTTGTCCTTGGTCCTTCCGCGGGAACTTCTGACATTATGAAAGTGATCATCTCCCGCTGGGCACTTGCATAAGAGGAATTACAGCTAAAACATTAAAGTTAACAGTCCATTTGATATCCAAAGGACTGGAATTAGAGGTATGAATGAGATCCATTGTTGTCTGCGTCAAAGCGGTGCCTGATCCGGAAGAGATAAACAAGATCAAGATCGATCCGGTAACCAAAACGCTTACTCGCCATGATATTCCCCTGGTTGTGAATTCGCTGGATAGGAACGCTCTGGAAGCAGCCCTGGTGGTCAAAGAAAACCAGGAAGCACATATCACCATTCTTAGTATGGGACCGCCGACTGCAGGAAATGTAGTCAGGGAATGTTTAGCCCTGGGAGCGGATCAGGGCATCTTATTATCTGATCCTGCCTTCGCTGGTGCTGATGCATTTGCCACTGCTTTTACATTGAGCAAAGCCATAGAAAAAATTGAACAAGTTGATAGTGTATTTTGCGGTAGAGCGAGCAGTGATGGTGCAACCGAGTGGGTTGGACCCGAACTGGCAACCTTTCTGGGGATGCCGGTGGTTACAATGGTTCGGAATTTTGATAAAACCGCAGGAAATTCCTGGAGAGTCAAGGCCGATATAGAAGATGGTATCCGGGTGGTAGAGGTAGAGCTTCCGGCAGTATTTACGATTACACACGAAGTAAATACTCCCCGGACATTAAGCTTCTCAGGCATAATCAAATCCCGCAAAAAGGAGATCACCACCTGGGGATTGAATGACCTAAATGTGCCCGAAGATCAGCTGGGATTAAAAGGTTCGCCGACAATTGTATCTTCCCTGAAAGTGAGCGAGGGTAAAAGATCCTGCGAGATCATTCAAGGTACCCAGGAAGAAAAAGCGGATATTTTGATCAACAAGCTGGCAGCAGCAGGGGTGTTGCGATGAATATCAATGTTGGCCCTGTATGGGTCATTGCCGAACAGATTGAAGGTGTCATCCCGCCAGTATGCCTTGAGCTGCTCGGCAAAGCGACAGCATTAGGAAAGGAGCTGGGTGTGCCTGCGGAAGTTGTCCTTCTAGGAGGAGTTTCCGGTGAGCAGACAGAGCAATTGTTTCAGGCTGGCGCTGATGTCCTCTACCAGGTAAATTTCCCAGGATTCGATAAATTTCATACAGATATATCTTCGAAAATAATTTCTGGTCTTGCAGACGAAGTTAAACCCCAAATCATATTGATTGGATCAACTTTTCTCGGCAGAGAATTGGCTCCTCTAATTGCAGCCAGCCTAAAAACAGGATTAACTGCCCATTGTATTGATTTGGTCCTGACTGAAGACAGGATCCTTGAACAATGGATCCCCGCTTATGGAGGCTTGATTGCTATCACCTGCCCGGAAAAACGTCCTCAAATAGCAACTGTTGCCAGAGGTGTTTTCCCGGCGCCCGCTTTCGACCCAAACAACACCGGACAGCTGATTCAGGTAGACCAGCCTGAAGATATAGTTTCCCGTGTAAAAACTCTCGAAATCATCAAGGCAGATCCCGAAGGTGTTCCCCTGGAAGAAGCTCTAACTGTAGTTGCAGGAGGAGCAGGTGCGGGATCACAGGAAGGATGGAAGCAGATTGAGAATCTCGCTGAGACACTAAATGCCGCCCTGGGTTCAACCCGCCCGGCTGTAGATGAGGGCTGGATTGAATTGGAAACAATGATTGGCCAAAGTGGGAAAATGGTTCACCCGGACTTGTACGTTGGAGTCGGATTATCTGGTGAGCAGCAGCACATGGTTGGAATTGCTGGAGCAAAAGTTATGGTGGCAATTAACAATGATCCTAAATCCCCAGTTTTTCAACAGGTTGATTTGGGAATCGTAGAAGACTGCCGTGAGTTTATTCCTATATTGATAAAAAAACTACAAGAAAAATTGAGTAAGCCCAGTCCGGATTGAAGAATTGATGGTCTATTTACAATGTTATTTTCTCGAAATAATAAATTTAGTAATTATCCGGGAGGAGTATTAATTTGGGAATCTGGCGGTTAAACACAAAATCACAAACCTGCTCTAATGAACAGATTCCAGGTTCATGGCTCAGCCTGGGAGGGAGGGGTTTGCTCGCCAAAATCTTGCTTGATGAGGTAGATCCTGAGTGTTATCCACTTGGTCCAAAAAACAAGTTGATTTTTGCACCTGGTTTGCTTACAGGTCACCATTTGACGAGCCTGGATCGAATTTCCGTCGGTGCTAAAAGCCCCCTGACTGGCGGTGTAAAAGAAGCTAATGCTGGGGGGACAACGGGCTTTTATTTGACCAATTTAGGTATAACAGCACTCATTGTTGAGGATATACCGGAAGAAAAAAATTGGATAATTGTTCACCTAAGTAAAGATGGAGTTCGTTTTGATTCTGCCCAACAGTATCTGGGGCAGGGAGTGTACCAAGCAGCTGAAAAGTTAATCGAAAAATATGGTGATCGGGTAGCCATTGCCTTGATTGGACCTGGCGGCGAAATGATGATGCGATCTGCAGGGATCCAAAATCTTGATAAAGATCTGGTTCCTTCCCGGATAGCAGCCCGAGGTGGATTAGGGGCTGTAATGGGATCAAAATACATCAAGGCGATCGTGATTGATGCAAAAGATGGAAAACGACCGCCTATTCAAAACGAGGAAGCGTTCAAACGAGCGCGAAAAAAATATACAGAAATGGTCCTGGGACATCCCCAAACGACTACATATGCTGAATATGGCACTTCTGCGATGGTTAGTATGTGCAATACGATAGGCGGTATGCCAACCCGGAATTTCAGTTCAGGTACCTTTGAAAAGGCTGAAAATATAAATGGTGATCGATTGCGAGAGATGCTGCTTGAACGAGGCGGTGTGAGTAACCCAACCCATGCATGTATGGATGGATGTGTCATAAAATGCTCAAATGTTGTAGGGGATCGAGATGGAAAAGAAGTCCTGGTGTCTCCTCTTGATTACGAGACCATTGATCTGATGGGTGCAAATCTCGGAATAGATGATTTGGACACAATCGCAAAACTAAACTATGAAGTAAATGATCTCGGGATCGACTCGATTGAAACAGGAGCCGCTTTAGGGGTTGCAGCTGAGGCAGGACTGATGGATTTCGGGGATAGTGATCGAGCATTGGAATTAATTCAAGAAATCCGGAGCGGCACCCCACTGGGGCGAATTCTGGGTGGCGGAGCAGCAATAGTTGGCCAGGTATACGGAATTGAACGAGTACCTGTCGTAAAGGGTCAGGCAATGCCAGCTTATGACCCTAGGGCAATTAAAGGTACGGGGGTTACTTATGCCACTTCACCTCAAGGAGCTGACCATACTTGCGGATTGACTATCAGGTCGAAAGTAAAACAAACTGACCCAAATGGACAAGTGGAAGTTTCCCGTGCGGCACAAATAAATATGGCGGGGTACGACTCATTGGGTGCTTGCATTATGGCAGGCTTCGGCGTTGCTCGTGATTATTCTGTGATTAATGAACTGATCAATTCAATCTATGGATCTGATGTTGAAGGAAATTACCTCCAGGAGTTAGGGAAAATTACACTACGGTTTGAACGCGAATTTAATCGGAGAGCTGGTTTTTCTACTCAAGATGATCGTCTGCCAGAGTGGATGTCTTTTGAGCCCCTCCCACCCCATAATACGGTATTTGATGTTAATTCCGAAGATCTCGACAGTGTATTCGATTTTTTAACGGAAGACAAGAATTCATCATCCCACTGAGGAGTATCAGATGGATAAGCGAGTAACTACCAATCTAATAAAACGTGATCAATCGGCTGTTGCTTCAACAATATACCGCTACACTGATATTGCTTTCCAACGAGGTAAGGGTGTTTACCTGTACGACATTGAAGGACGAGAATATTTAGACTTTGTTGCTGGCATTGCAACTATGAACGTGGGACACGGTCACCCCGGGGTAGTAAATGCCATTTGTGAGCAGGCTAATGAACTCATCCATGGCGGATGCCATATCGGATATATGGAACCCTATGTGGCGATTCTGGAATCCCTGCTGGCTGCAGCTCCCGGAAAATTAAAAACAGGGAAAGGCATTCTAGTAAACAGTGGATCTGAAGCTGTTGAAACGGCATTAAAGCTGGCTCGTTTTATCACTAAGCGTCCCATGGTGCTTGCATTTACAGATAGCTTTCATGGAAGATCGATGGGCGCATTGGCACTCACAGCCAGTAATACTCTCTACCGCAGGAACCTTTCGGGATTGTTACCGGGGGTTTACCACACGCCCTATCCTTATTGTTTTAGGTGTCCTTTAAAGTATGAATCTCCAGATCAATGTGGATTGGCGTGTTTGAATTTGGTTAATAAAGCCCTTGAGACAGTTGTGCCTCCCGAAGACCTGGCAGCGATCGTTGTTGAGCCTATTGCCGGAGAGGGAGGCTATATTGTGCCCCCGGATGGTTTTCTGACTGGATTAAGGGATATTTGCGATGAGCATGATGCTTTGCTGATTGTTGATGAAATACAGTCAGGGCTTGGACGAACCGGAAAGATGTTTGCCGTGGAGCATTGGAATGTAGAACCGGATGTTATATGCCTGGCGAAAGCGGTTGGAGGAGGATTACCCCTGGGTGCAGTCCTGAGCAAGGCAGAATACCTGAACGAATGGCCACCAGCAGCTCACGGTACAACGTTTGGCGGCAATCCTATTGCTTGCAGGGCCGGACTTGCGTCTCTTGAAATTATGAAATCTGAGAATTTGATCGAAAACGCTATGCGGATGGGGGAGTATCTTGTCGGTAGATTGACTCAACTTCAAAAAGACCTACCTCTTATAGGGGATATCCGTGGGAAAGGATTAATGATTGGAGCGGAAATAGTAAATAAAGACGGCAGCCAGGCAGATAAGATCGTTAAATCTCTAATTGAAGAGGCAGGATCTGAGGGGTTAGTCCTGACCAAATGTGGAGCTAGCACGATTCGATTTGCCCCTCCGTTAATAATAAATAAAGATCAATTAGATAAGGGCATAAGCACAATTATTGGGATACTCAAAAAATATCAATGGTAAAGAGAAATGTATTCAAATTAAGTTTCCAGAAAATTAATCATTAAAGGAGAATGAAATGCCTGATGACTTTTATAAAAAATTAGCTCAGGCTGTGATCGATGGCGAAGAAGAAGATGCTGTTAATCTCGCTAAACAAGCCCTGGATCAAAATCTTGATCCGCTTGCCTGCATAACTAATGGCCTGACCAAAGGGATCCAACAGGTAGGGGAGCTTTTCGGAAGCGGTGAGTATTATTTACCAGAATTGATCATTAGTGCTGAAGTGATGAAATCCGCCATGGAGATTTTGGAACCTGCTCTGACGGGTGATCAAGAGATCGAAGTTGTTGCCCGGGTTGTAATTGGGACCGTGGAGGGTGATCTTCATGAAATTGGGAAAACCCTGGTGGCCACTATGCTTTCAGCCCATGGATTCAAGGTGTTCGATATTGGTGTTGATAAATCTGCTGAAGAGTTTATATCTGCTATCAATGAATACAATGCTACGATCGTCGGGGCTTCTGCATTACTGACAACTACCATGCTCCAACAGGAAAAGTTAATCAAAAATATAAAAGAAGCAGGCCTTGGAGATAAAGTTAAGGTTATGATAGGGGGCGCGCCTGTGAGTAGAAAATATGCAGAGCAAATTGGTGCAGATGGTTTTGCTGAAGATGCGATTTCCGCCGTTGATTTGGCTTTTCAACTGGCAGATGCACCTGTTTAATTAACGATATTCTATCGAATACAGACACTAATTTAGTCCTCAAAAGGAATTAATATAATGATCAAGCTTGAAGAACGCAAAGCCAGTATTCAGCCAATCAAATCGAAGTTAAAGGTCAGCATCCTCGATGATCAAGAAATATCTCAGATCAATCAGAATGCCCGAACGGTTATGGAAGAAGTTGGCGTGAAATTTCCATCGGAAAAAGCGCTTAAGATCTTTGCTGAAGTGGGAGCGAATGTTGATTTTGAAAATCAATTAGTAAAGATCCCCGCTGATTTACTCGACAAATATCTTGCCACATCTCCCCGTTCGTACACGATGGCTGGTGTCCGTCCAGATCTTGATGTCCACGTTGGCAGCGGTGAAGGAACATATTTTTACTGCAGTGGTGAAGCTCCCAAAATAGTCGATTTTGAAACCGGTGAACGCCGCCTGTCGCTAAAAAAAGATACAGCTAATCATGCCCGCATCGCAGATTATTTGCCTATTGTCTCATTGTTATGGCCTTCAGTCAGCGCCAGCGATAAAGGGGTGACTTCCCCGATTCATGGTTTGGAGGCTTGTTATACCAGTACTGAAAAACATGTCGAGACCGAGTCGATAATGGATGCAGTCTCTGCCCGCTATGCCGTAAAAATGGCCACAGCTGTGGCTGGAAGTGAAGAGAACCTTCGTGACCGACCGACACTATCACAACTGCTTTGCTGTATAGCTCCCCTTGCTCAAGACAGAGGCGGCATTGAAGCCGCTATGGTCTTCGCAGAACACGGCATACCAGTCGGATTTATGTCGATGCCCACTTTGGGGCTTACTGCACCACCCTACCCTGCCGGTGCCCTAACCTTAGCGATGGCAGAAACCCTGAGTGGAATCATGCTCACTCAAATAATCAATCCGGGTGTAGGGAATTATATTTCAGTAAACCCAGGGATTATTGATCCCCGAACGGGCGTTTACTTCATGTGTTCAGGGGTTGCTCAAATCACCAATGTCGGCGGCATTCAAATGGCTCACTCCAATGGAATTCCCTCGCTTGCCTGCCATTCATTCGGAGGCAGCCAATATGAACTAGGAAATTGGCAGGCAGGGTACGAGAATCTATATTCTCATTTCCTGGCAGTTATGGCTGGAGCTGATATGTCCTTTGGTCCCAGCGGAATGTATGAGGCTGTAAGTTTGCTTGATCATCCGCGCATCCTCTTCGATCGTGAAATCATCCAAGTGATTGATGAAATCAGCGACGGGATGGAAGTAAATACCCAAACATTGGCTTTCGATATGATCAAAAAAATTGGACAACATGGGTCTTATATTAGCCAAAAAGAAACTGCCAAAGAATCCCGCACAATGTGGCGGGGCGAGTCAATCCTTTATGAAGACGGAAAAGCCGAAGGACGTAAATGGCGTGATCCTGTAGACGTAGCCCGCGAAGCCATTAGTTGGATCCTTGACAACCATAATCCAGAGCCACTCTCTCCCGATGTAAAAAAAGAACTTCGCAGTTTAGTTGCCGCTGCAGATGTTGACGAAGATCTACAAAAGGAAGTTCTCGGGCGTTAATAAAGGAGCCGATGAAAATCGAAAATATCACGGTCATAGGAGCTGGCACAATGGGGCATGGAATTGCCCAACTGTTTGCCCAGGCGGGTTTCCAGGTCACCCTGAATGATGTTTCTCTGAAAATCTTAGAGAAGGCAATTCCTCGGATCCAGGATTGTTTACAGAGACTAGTTAATCATAGGATTATCAGCCCTGAAGATGCAGATGAAATTCCTGATCGGATCACGATAACCACTGATCTTGATAAAGCAGTCCTGAAATCCGACTACATTATTGAAGCGGTTGTTGAGGATCTTGAGGCAAAATTGATCCTGCTGGGCAAAGTAGATGAGAAGTGTCCAAATCATTCCATCATTACCAGCACCACATCCAGTTACTGTGTGCGCGATATGGCAGGTGCGCTCAAACGACCTGAGCGTTTCCTGGTGACACATTTTTGGAATCCCCCTTATTTAATCCCCGTTGTTGAAGTGATGCCAGGGGATGCCACATCTCCAGAGGTTGTCGAAACCACTTATAAACTGCTTGAAGATGTTGGAAAATATCCAGCGATGGTAAACAAAGATGTGCCGGGTTTTGTTGGAAATCGCCTTCAACATGCATTGCGCCGAGAAGCGATTTCCATCGTTGCTCAAGGGATTGCCAGTCCGGAGGACGTTGATCTGATTGCCAGATTGAGTTTTGGTCTTCGATTACCGGTAGTAGGTCCACTGGAAACGGTTGATTTGGGAGGCTTGGATCTCACCCAGGCGATTCAAACTTATCTACTCCCAGATCTTGATTGCTCATCGGAACCTCTCCAGTTGATCCGAGACAAAGTTGCCAAGGGAGAGCTGGGAGCAAAATCTGGAAAAGGATTCTATGATTGGTCTCCTGACCGGTTTGAGGAAGTGATTCGACGACGTGATGAGACCCTCATCGAACTAGTAATATTGCTGAAGAAGTTTGGCTATATTGAATAACAAGATATTTGGAAAAAATTAGAACAATAATATTCTACCCACAGAGGAATTAATCTACGATGCAACGAAATGAAGTAGTGATAGTTGATGCAGTAAGATCACCCATTGGTAAACATAATGGTCTCTTGTCGAGTGTCCGCCCCGATGATTTGCTGGCAGAGGTTCTGAAGGGACTGGTGGACCGTGTCGGTATTGACCCGACATTGATCGAAGATGTGTATGCCGGTTGCGGCAACCAGGCAGGTGAAGATAACCGTGATGTAGCGCGCATGGCTGCCTTGTTGGCTGGATTCCCCGTTGAAGTTAGCGGAGTTACAGTAAACCGAAATTGTTCTTCAGGGCTGGAAGCTGTCAATCAAGCTGCCAAGGCGATCATCGCTGACGAGGCTGATGTTTATATCGGTGCGGGAGTAGAGTGTATGAGTAGAGCTCCCTGGTCATTGCCTAAACCGGAACGCCCTCAACCCGTGGGGCATCCGAAGATTTGGGATACGACTGTTGGTTGGCGCTACAATAATCCCAAACTCGATGCCTTGTATCCTATTATTAGTTTAGGAGAGACCGCCGAGAATATTGCTGATGAGCTGAGGATCACTCGCCAAGATCAAGATGAATTTGCCTTTGAAAGCCACAAAAGGGCAGTGGAAGCTATTAATGCGGGTAAGTTCAAAAACGAAATCTTGCCTATCAGTGTGCCCCATCGTAAAGGGCCACCGAGTATTGTGGAGACGGACGAACATCCCCGCTATAAGATTTCAAATGAGAAATATGTGCTTGATACCAGTCTGGAAAAACTATCTCAGCTGAAGCCAATTTTCCGAAAAGACGGCACGGTGACTGCAGGAAATTCGAGCGGTATCAATGATGGTGCAGCTGCATTATTATTAATGAGCGCTGATAAAGCCCAAAAACTGGGGCTGAAACCGATGGCGCGCTGGCTGGGTTCGGCAGTAGCAGGTGTAGATCCCGGAGTGATGGGTTATGGTCCGGTCCCTGCAACTCAAAAACTTCTTGCACGATTGGAACTAAAGATCGAAGATATTGGCCTTGTTGAGTTAAATGAAGCTTTTGCCGCCCAGGCTATCGGGGTTATGCGCAAATTGGACCTATCTCCCAAAATCACCAACGTAAATGGTGGTGCAATATCCCTTGGACATCCAACGGGGTGCTCGGGAGCACGGATCTTCACTACCCTATTGCACGAGATGAAAAGACGTGCTTTCCAAGAAGAAAAACCCTATTATGGGCTTGCCACCCTTTGTGTAGGCGTGGGAATGGGGGTTACCACCATTATTGAATGGATAGATTGGAATTAAAAATGGAGGATTGAGATCATGCAACGTCCACTTACTGGTGTTCGGGTGATCGGCTTAGAGCAATATATGAGCGCACCCTATTGCACCATGCTCCTGGCAGATGCTGGAGCTGAGGTCATTAAAATTGAGCGCCCGGGTCGAGGAGATCCTCGCCGATCCATTCCTCCTATTGTTTCCGATAGTCAAGGGAGAAGTGTGGCAGGAGGATTCATTGGTTATAACCGAAATAAAAAGAGTCTAGCACTTAACTTGCGCACCGAAGAGGGGCAAAAAATCCTACGAGATTTGGTCGTAGAGTCTGATGTGGTAGTTGAGAATCTGCGTCCGGGAGCTATGGATAAATTGGGGTTGGGATACAAGGAGTTCAAAACTATCAATCAGCGCTTGATTTATGCTGCCATTTCAGGCTTTGGGCGTTTAGAAGGCTACACCAGCTCTTACTCGAACCGCCCCGCCTTTGATATTGTGGCAGAGGCAATGAGTGGTGTGA
>JAZFRV010000085.1:0-6787 GCA_036445875.1 Anaerolineales bacterium | reverse complement strand
GGAAATCGCTCGAGCTAATTTCAAGGAGGCTGATCTAACCGATTTCATTGATCTCCGAGAAGGCGACCTGCGGCAAACGCTCCAAGACGTTGGCGGTCCGGTGGATTTCATGCTGGTTGACATCTGGGAAGTAGCTCTACCTGCTCTTGAGATTGTGTTCCCGAATTTGCGTCCTGGAGCCATCGTGGCCTGCGACAACACCGCTGTGGATGCTGCCGAGTACCATGACTATTTCGAATTCGTGAACGACCCGAGGAATCGATTTCGCACGATGACGGTTCCGTTCGAAGGTGGTTTTGAGCTGTCTGTGCGTATTTGAGCGGCAAAATCAGCACCACTGCGGTAGTGTAGGATAGCTGGTCATGCATTCCCATAGTGGACAAGCTATCCTAGAGCAAACCCAACAGCATTAGGCGACCTTGACAAGGAGATTCCAAAAGCCGTGATTGGCGCAAACTGACATTGCCATGCGCCAGTATTTACCAGCTGATATCCTTGCTTTTACGGTTAATAAAGCAATGTATAAACAATTATGCAAATTAGATGAGGATAGTTTCCTATATAAAGGTATCTGGAAAAGGCTCAGGAAAGCTAGAGGTGAAGAACAATAATTGATCCAATATATTACTGATATTCTGTAAAATAAGAAAACCGGTTCGAGACCAATACCATCCACCTTGACTTAACAGATAAAACACAAAAAAAAGCGTACTCATCTTGAGTACGCTTTTTTTTGTGTTTAAGAATATAATTATTCTTCGACCGCAGGTTCCGCCTGGCGCTGGCCTAATTCTCGGTCCAGCATTAACAAGGCATGGCTGACATCGCCCACTCTTTTGACGTCTTCCACAACTTGACCCACATGTTCTTCCTCTTCAACCTGCTCGTCAATGAACCACTGTAAAAATGACAGGCTGGGGTAGTCCTTTTCTTCCATCGCCAAACCGTACAATCGGTGAATGTCGCCAGTGATTTTCTGCTCGTGCCCCAGGGCGGCTTCGAATACGGCCAGAGGTGACTCAAACTCAGCCGGAGGTTCCCCAATAGCTTGCAGGGTGACCTGTCCACCGCGGCTGTGAATGTAATCATAAAAGCGAAAAGCATGGGCCATTTCCTCTTCAAATTGGATTTTCATCCATTGTGAAAATCCAGGATAATTCTCTTGCTCCAAGTAAGCAGCCATTGAAAGGTAAATATAAGCAGATTCAAGCTCGTGATGGATTTGATCGTTCAAGGCTTGCTGTATTTTTTTTGAAAACATTTTTACTCCCTGATTTCTGTAAGTTCATTCCTGATTTTGAATATTATTGATCATTAATTGTAATTATAGGGAACGGGTAAATTTTAGCAAGGCTGATTTCTCCTTCAAATACAATGTTAACATCCAACCCATGCTTGAGCACATTTCGAGTATTTTCGCACCTAAAGCAGAATTCTTAAAGGACTAAAATACAGAAAGCAGATCAAGTATTAATCTCTTATAAAAACGACACCCTTTTGCGGATACCTCCCCGCTCTGTGTTAAAATTAGTTTGTAGCAGAAATCCTGGTTTAGTCAATTCAGCTATCAACTGTTTATGAGTACAGAAATATCATTTATGCCTGCATCACGATGGAGTTCAGAGTTTTTAGAATTATTAGAATGGGTCAATAGAGAGGACTTATCCCTGGAAGATATTTTGGTGGGATCAGTGGTCTCGAATCCTTCTGACCTGGAAGGTGATGGGGGTGAACATATCAGGCAGGAAGATTTGATTGGAAGAATCCCTTCCCAGCTGCCCATTTTACCTTTGCGTGGGCTGGTAGTTTACCCGGAAACAGCCGTTCCCTTATCCATTGGTCAGCCGAGATCGATCCGATTGGTTGATGATGTGTTGTCAGCCGATGACCGGTTGATTGGTTTGCTTACTTCCAAAGACCCCCAAAATGAACTTCCCGGTCCGGATGACCTTTACCAAGTTGGGACGGTTGCCTCGGTTCATCGATTATTCCGTGCTCCGGATGGCACCATCCGTTTGTTGGTTCAGGGTATCACCCGGTTTAAAATCAAAAAATTTGTTGAAGAAGAACCTTACTTGAAGGCGGAAATTAAGCTTTCTCCAGTAAAAGTTGGCCAGGACCTGGAAATTGATGCCCTCACCCGCCAGGCTCGGGATCAATTTGCAGAGATTACCAAA
The DNA here is from genome assembly GCA_036445875.1 of Anaerolineales bacterium. Lineage (GTDB taxonomy): Bacteria > Chloroflexota > Anaerolineae > Anaerolineales > UBA11858 > B10-G9. Next base: position 4,610 of record JAZFRV010000085.1, on the reverse strand, counting down.
CTGGCTCCAACCGTTCCCCAGGAATTAATTGATGCAGTGATGACTCTGGATGACCCCCTCCAGGTTGTTTATACAGTAGCAAACTTTCAGCGCCTGGAATTAATTGAAGCCCAAGAGTTATTGGAATTAAACTCCGTTGCGGAAAAACTTCGTAAGCTGGTTAATTTCCTGACCCGGGAATTGGAAATGCTCGAAATCGGACAGCGAATCCAAAACCAGGCCCGTTCGGAAATTGAAAAGGTCCAGCGGGATTACTTCCTGCGGGAACAGATGAAAGCTATCCGGACAGAATTGGGTGAAGAGGACGATCAGACTGTTGAAGTTGATGAATTCCGTCAACAGATCACCGAAGCTGAAATGTCAGAAGAGGGGGACAAGCAGGCTAAACGAGAATTGGATCGGTTATCCCATTTGCCATCCGCAGCAGCAGAATATGGTGTGATCCGGACTTACCTGGATTGGATGGTTTCTTTACCATGGTCAAAGATGACGGATGACAACCTGGATATCTCCCGCGCCAGGCAGGTTCTAGATGAAGATCATTATGGTTTGGATGATGTCAAGGAAAGGATTCTGGAATTCCTTGCCGTTAGAAAACTTCGGAAGGAGCGCGAGGGCGAAATTGAAGAAACATATGAGGATGATATCCGCCAGATCCGGGAGGGAGTGATCCTGTGTTTTGTGGGTCCACCCGGAGTGGGTAAAACCTCTTTAGGACGGTCAATCGCAAGATCTTTAGATCGGAAATTTATCCGGATCTCACTGGGTGGTGTCCGGGATGAAGCGGAAATTCGTGGTCATCGGCGCACCTACATTGGTGCCATGCCAGGAAGGATTTTACAGGCTCTGAGGCGGATAGGAAAAAACAATCCGGTCTTTATGTTGGATGAAATTGATAAATTAGGGCGGGATTACCGCGGGGATCCAACTTCTGCGTTACTGGAAGTTCTGGATCCAGAGCAAAACAACGAGTTTAGGGACCATTATTTGGAGGTGGCTTATGATCTTTCGAAGGTAATGTTCATCACCACGGCAAATCTATTAGGACCAATTCCTTCCCCGCTGAGGGACCGGATGGAAATCATTAAATTATCCGGCTACACTGATAGAGAGAAAAAAGCGATCGCCAAAGGCTACTTGATTCCACGCCAGATCAAAGAAAACGGATTGAGATCTACGGAAATATCCTTTACTGATCCAGCATTGCAAACAATCATTCGATCTTATACCCGCGAATCCGGGGTCCGGAACCTGGAACGGGAAATCGGGTCTTTGTGCAGGAAAGTAGTGACCATGATCGCGGAAGGAAAAGTAGAAAATATCAAAATCGGTGTCAAGGAAGTCGCTGAATATCTAGGTCGTCCAAGATATTATGGAGATGAGGAACTCGCCAATCGGACTTCGGTGCCTGGTGTGGCTACTGGTTTAGCCTGGACCTCCACAGGAGGAGAGGTGTTGTTTGTGGAAGCCACATCGATGCCCGGTAAAAACAACTTTCAGCTCACTGGATCACTTGGTGAAGTGATGAAAGAATCTGCCCAGGCGGCGCTTTCGTATGTACGATCCAAGGCGGACAAATTGGGGTTGGACATTGGGTTTTACCAGGATCATGATATCCACCTGCATGTGCCTGCCGGCGCCCAACCTAAAGATGGACCATCTGCTGGGGTTACTATGGCTACTGCTCTGGTTTCCTTGATTTCTGGTCGGGCGGTGAAAGGTGATGTCAGTATGACTGGCGAAATCACATTAAGAGGGCAGGTACTTCCTGTTGGAGGCATTAAAGAAAAGGTCCTGGCGGCTTATCGGGCTGGTTCAAAGACTGTGATCCTGCCAAAAAAGAACCAGGCAGATCTCGAAGAAGATATTCCAGCAGAAGTAGTAGAAAAGATTAAATTTATTTTTGTTGAGAATATTGAGGATGTACTGGACGCTGCATTAACCAAGAAAAAGGTTCCACCAAAGAAAAGAAAACCCAAAGAATAAAACGGGTTTGGGTACAATATCCTTCAGGATCAACCGTTTAACCCAATTTGAAGGAAACCTGGTTGCCGGGTGAAAGTTTATTAATAATATTGCGATGAGGAACACACATTCCAGATAAGGCAGAAAATTAGTGTGCCAGGAAAAGATCCACGTTAGATTAAGAAGATTAAAAGTATCTATAAAGTGGATAAATTATAAAACTGGTTCTGATTAGCCTCTACTGTTCCCATTGTGAGCTAAAAAATAGTAGATAGCAGGGAGATCAACAAGATACCTGAACTGAATCCGTAGATGGATTAGTGCATCTTGTTCTATTAGTATATATTTTTTCCTTGCTGCTAAAGTTAAGAGGAAATTGTGTCTGAAAAAAATAACCGTACCGGTTTAACCTGGTACACCATGGATTTACATTTGCATACACCGGCTTCTGAAGATTATTTACAGCCGGAAATTGGATACCTGGATATATTGAAACAAGCTGAAAAAAAAGGATTGGATATTATCGCGTTTACGGATCACAACACCGTGGCAGGTTACCGTAGAATGCAGGAAGAAATCGATCAATTAAATATGCTCCAGCAGCTGAAACGCCTTCTCCCGGAGGAAGAAACCCGCCTCAAGGAATACCAGCGATTATTAAAGAAGATCCTGGTTTTACCGGCATTTGAATTTACAGCTACTTTTGGATTTCATATTTTGGCTATCTTCCCGGAAGACAAACCGGTCAGGGATATTGAACACCTGCTGTTGGCATTAAACATACCTTCCGAAAAATTGGATGATGGATCGGTTACTGTAGGCGCCAGCGTAGATGTGTTAACTGCCTATAAGAGCATCGATGAGGCAGGTGGTATGACCATAGCCGCTCACGCAAATTCCAATAATGGAGTTGCGATGCGCCGTTTTCCATTCGGAGGACAGACAAAAATTGCCTACACCCAGGACCCTCACCTGATATCGATAGAAGTTACAGATTTGGAAAAGAAAGGTCGTCACTCCACTGCGTCTTTCTTCAGTGGAAACAAACCCGAATATCCCCGCCGAATGCACTGCATCCAGGGTTCTGACGCTCATTTACTGGTTAAAAAACTCAAAATACAAAACAAGTTAGGAGTTGGAGATCGGACAACCGATGTCCGCATTCAGGAGAAGAATTACCGGGCATTGCGAGAGCTCTTTGAAAGCAATAATTTCTCTCGGACCCGCCCCCACCAGTTAAGTTCTCAACCGGTCTATGATTTTATCCGGGATGCTAGGGCGGAAGGGGCTACTTTTGTCCAGGATTTTCACGCTAAAATCACCATCCGGGGCGGTCATCTTTATTCAATCATCGCTGATGTGTGCGCTTTCGCGAATTCAAATGGAGGGATCTTATATCTGGGTTTATCTGCCGAAAAGGGAAAAACATTCGATGGCATACCCCGCCCGAAACAAGGCATAGAGAAACTAAAATCAGAGATCAGCAAACGCATCAGTCCGGAATTGGGATGTAAATTTGAAGTTCAGGAAACTGGAGGGAAAAAAGTCATTCAAGTGATGATTCCCCGGGGAGAAGATCCACCATATGCGGTGGATGATAATAAAATATATCTCCGGACAGAAACAGAGACCGGCATGGCCGTTCGCGATGAAATTGTTGAAATGGTTCTCCAGAGAGAGAAGAAGAAACCAGCCCGACCGGCTCAATTGCAGACTGAACCTCAACCAATTCCAGGTTTAAAAGAAGTTAGAAAGATTGTTTCCGATAATGATCAAGCCCAGCTTGAAGATCCACCCCGTACCGGTGTTGAAATTGTTTCTGTATCTAAACGAGAAGGCAATACATATTACACTGTCATGGATCTCCGGAACGGGAGTGTGGTAAAAAATGTAACCCTGCAATCCTCCCGGCGCTTATGGCATTATGCCATATCCCAATATTCAAAACTCCCGAAGGTCAGAGAAAGCATGGACGTTGCCTGGCAAGGAGATCTTGGTATGGTTTCTCGGAAAAAGCGCGGGAATTACACCAGCTATAATTTGATTCAACGAACACAGGATGGTTATCGATATTATTATGGTGTCACTGATGATGGGATTCATGGCAATTGGGAAGCGCTTATCTAAAGGAATTAGCTGATGTCGATCAAATTCGCCATCCTGACTGTCTCTGACAGATCCTCCAGCGGAACAAGAGAAGACCGGTCTGGACCATTACTTCAGCAAGCGGTCATCGATTCTGGCTGGGAAGTTAAACAAACTGATATTGTTTCTGATGAATTTCCTGAAATTGTCGATAAATTACAAACCTGGTCAGATTCAGGGGAAATCAATGTGATTTTGACGACAGGGGGGACTGGATTTTCATCCCGTGATGTCACTCCCGAAGCTACCAAAGCAGTCGTCGACCGCCAGGCACCAGGACTTGCAGAAGCCATGCGGGCGGGCAGTTTAACAATCACTCCCCACGCAATGCTTTCCCGATCTGAGGCTGGTATCAGGAAAAACACCCTGATCATCAATTTACCGGGAAGCCCCAAAGGCGCCCTGGAAAATTTCCGGATCGTTGCGCCAGTTTTAGCCCATGCAGTTCAATTGCTGGAGGATGATAGAGAAGCAGAAGACTCACATCAACGTCCCCTGGC
>JAZFRV010000084.1:0-11510 GCA_036445875.1 Anaerolineales bacterium | reverse complement strand
AGATGGCGGGAGCTAAGCTCTCGATAGCGTTTCACACCCTGATTGGTAATCGTGCCGTCCAGTTCTGACCTGACAGTAAACACACCGGAATAATTTAAAGGTGTTATCTGATAACGGACAGCCGCCAGGTTGGGGTCTGCCATGCTGGCTAATCGGGAAGATTTGATTCGAGTTTGATGACCTTCCTGATCTCTGACAATCATCGTCCGGGAAAAAACACCGGTTTTGAAATCCAGTTTGCGATGGAATTCCAGCAGCTTTGTTTCATGGGGGTTAAACCACTCTCCAGAATTTATTTTAAATGTTACCGGCAGCCAATTGGGGCAATTTACAAAATCCTCATTAGATACAGTTTTCCCGGAAACTTTTGAATCCAGGCGATTGTATACTCCTGCGATATAGGTACCGGGATAATTCTCGTCCAAAACAGCCGGAAGTTCTTCGAACGCACCCCGGGTGCAAAAATATCCCTTTCCAATTGCGCAGAGAGTTTCCCGGGTTCCTTCCTGGACAGGATCGTAATCAAAGTATTCAATGGCCCATTGTTTCTGCTGGCTGCCTCCTGAGAACCAGTTTCGAAGATCCTCCAGGGTGATCTCAAGAAGATCTTCAACAACAAGATCAGCGCCATGTAGCTCAAGCTCCTGTTTATTATTTTCCCTGGCAACACCAAGTACTAAACCGAAATTCCCCCTATATCCTGCCTGGACACCTGAGTTAGCATCTTCAATGATCACGGATCGATCATAGGCAGCTCCCAGGCGGTCACAGGCAGTGTGGAAAATATCTGGGGATGGTTTGCCCTCTAACCCTAACTCAGCAGAAACAATTCCATCTACCCGGGTTTGAAAAAGATCTATTAACCCGGTTAGCTCTAATACTCTTTCAGAATTTTTACTGGACGTCGCCAGTCCTAACGGAATACCTGCGTCTTTCAGTTCATGGATGAATTCTATGCTGGTAGTGTAAATTTCTACACCTCGTTCTGTCAGCATCCCATTGTAAAGTTCGTTCTTTAAATTTCCCAGTCCACACACTGTATCCTGATCTGGTTCTTGGGTGGGATCACCATAGGGCAAATCAATTCCCCGGGATTCCAGAAAGGATTTAACACCGGTATATCTTGGTTTGCCGTCCACATAAGCCAGGTAATCTTCTTGATGGGTAAATTCCCTGAAAGGTGTGCCGGTATTTTGCGCCCAGGATTTTAGGAATTGATCAAACATCTGCTTCCAGGCGAGACTATGCAGTGGAGTAGAGTTTGTGATCACTCCATCCAGGTCAAAAATTACGGCGTCGATTTCAGATTTTCTCATCATAGGATCAGCACTGTTTAGCATGGTCGAAATAGCGGGCTTTCTGGAATACTTCGGCATCCAGCAAATAAAAGTAAAATTACTCCCAATTCTTTATCCCAGACAGGAAGGTCTGGTTCAGTAAAGGGCAACTCATGAAGGTAAAATCCTGGAATGCTTAAACTGGTACAGCATTATTTTTAATCACATTTTTATACCAATAGGCGCTTTGTTTCGGAACGCGCTTCAGTGTCTCGAAATCAACCCGGATTAAACCGAATTTCTTTGAATATCCCCTTTCCCATTCAAAATTGTCCAGAATACTCCACACATAATAACCCTGAACGTTTGCTCCTTTATCGATCGTTTCATGTAAGGCAAGCAGATGGGCTCTGAGAAAACGAATTCGTTCCTGATCATTAACGAAACCATCTTTATCTGGGATATCAACAGCAGCGCAGCCATTTTCGGTCAGCATTAATTTTGGGTGCCCATAATTATCAACGATATTCATCACTTCTGCTTTTAATCCAGCTGGATTTATGCCCCAGCCCATCTGCGTACATCCCCATCCGGGAGCTGAGTAAGGTTCCATTCGAGCTTTTAACCATCCACCAAAATGGTCAAAATAGACTTTATCTGAGTTGTAGTGATTAATTCCCAGGTAATCTGAAGTGCCGGATAATTTCTCCAAATCTCCAGCCTCGATCCGAGGTTGATTAGGACCTAACCAACGAAAAAATTCTTCTGGATACTTGCCCAGGAATATTGGATCCAGAAACAGACTGTGGGTTTCATCGTACACACGCTGAGTAGCCGCCCGGTCTTCATCTCTGTCTGATCCAGGAATCAGGTGGTTGAGGTTTAAAATTAATCCTATTTCTCCACCGTAGTTATCTGACCTGTAAACTTCAACAGCTTTTGCGTGTGCTAACAATAAATGATGTGCTGCCTGGTAAGCCTGAGTAGCATCGTTTATCCCGGGGGCATGAATACCAGCTCCGTATCCGAGGAAAGCAGCTACCCAGGGTTCATTATGAGTGGCCCAGAGATCCACCCGATCAGCTAATTTACTGAATACAACAGAAGCATATTCACCATACCATTCGATGCTGTCCCGGTTTGGCCAGCCACCTTTTTCCTGGAGGGGAGCAGGAAAGTCCCAATGATATAAGGTTGCTTTGGGTAGAATTTCCGCTTCAAGTAAATGATCCACAAGCCTGTCGTAAAAAGCAAGCCCCTTCTGATTAACCTTCCCAATACCTTCGGGCAATATCCGGGGCCATGAAATGGTAAAGCTGTAACTTTTCAAACCGATATCTTTCATTAACCTGACATCATCAGGCATCAGGTGGTAGTGATTGCAGGCGGTATTCCCAGTATCCCCATTCTGAATTCGATCCGGTAAACGGACAAAATGATCCCAGATACTTTCTCCTTTCCCATCTTCATCCCAAGCGCCCTCAATTTGATAAGCCGAGGCAATTCCTCCCCATATGAAATTATCGGGAAAAGTATAATGTTGTTTGTCCATAATAAACCTTGATCCCTTTAGGGTAGAGTTTGTATAGCTATTATTTTATCAACGATCTGAAAATAAATATTCTCAATAAAAAAACCTGGGAATGAAAGTATTCCCAGGTTTAATTTTACAATATACAACCAGACTTTGTAAGTATTGTTTTAGCCTTTTACAGATCCTGCCAGCATACCCCGGATGAAGAACCTTTGCAGGCTGAAGAAAACAACCAGGGGCAGCAGCATGGATACAAATGCGCCTGCTGTCAGCAGATGCCAATCAGCACCCCGGGAGCCAACCATTTCAGCAATCCGCATAGTGAGGACCTGGACATCCGGTTTTGCGCCTATGAAGACCAGCGCCACCAGGTAGTCATTCCAAACCCAGAGAAACTGGAAAATTGCAAAGGAGGCCAGGGCGGGAATGGAGAGAGGGATTATCAATCGAACAAAGATTGTAAAGTGAGAAGCCCCGTCGATAAACGCGGATTCCAGAATTTCCCTTGGCAAACCTTTGATGTAGTTGAAGAGCAGGTATGTAGCCAGCGGAAGGCCAAATCCAGTATGAGCCAGCCAGATTGAAAGGAAGGTGCCATTCAGGTTTAATCTCACATAGTCTCGTAGGATCGGTACCAGCGCAATTTGCAGGGGAATAACAAGAAGCGCCACAACCATAACAAACAGCAGTTTCCTGCCAGGAAATTTCATCCATGCAAAGCCATAAGCAGCAAAAGCGGCGATTAATATGGGGATGATTGTGGCCGGGATTGCGACTGTAACACTATTAAGAAAGGCTCCTACAAAGTTATCTCCTTCGACTGTTTTAATGTCACCAGAAGACGTTTTAATCTCATAGGTTTTACCTGCCAGTACCTGGCCATAGTTTTCAAATGTTAGACTTGGGAAAATAACCCATTTTTGTTCATTTATCCTGATTGTCCCTAAGCGTTTATTGCCGGACCAGGTGATTTGACGACCATCTTCCCCAGTAATACCGGCCCGAAATTCTTCAAAAGTGCCTGTTACACCCTCAATGGTCATGATATCGTTTGGATCTACACCTTCAGGTATATCCAATTCTTCCACCCGCACCCATTCCCGGTGTGGTAAAACTTTCCACCATCCGGAGGTTTGGATATCGAATCTGGTTCTGAAGGAGGATATTAATAACCCCATCGTTGGGATAGTCCAGGCTATAACCAGAAGGAGCAGGGCGCCATTGACAACAATATCGCGAATTCTTTCTTGACCTTTTCCAGTTTTCATTTAGAAAGCCTCCTCGTCAGCGAATTGCCGCAGGTTATAGATCATGACGGGGATAACGCAGATTACCAGGACGATCGCAATAGCGGATGCGTATCCTTTATTCTGGTAAGTGAATGCCTGGCGATAGAATTGAGTCGCGATAACATGAGTTGCGAATTGCCCTCCTGTCATTACCATGACTACATCGAAGATTTTTAAGGTAAATATGACCACGGTAGTTGAGACCGTGATAATAGTACCCATAATATAGGGGATCATAATCCTGAAAAATACTTGGATCTCTGTAGCTCCATCAACCCTGGCTGCTTCCAGCAGTTCTCCAGGAATTCCCTTGATTGCAGCAGAGAAGATTACCATGGCATAACCGGTTTGGAGCCAGATGACGATAATTATCAGGAACAGGTTGTTCCAGGGTTGCAGCATCGCGGTCCAGGCTTGGGGCTGTCCACCCAGCCCAACCCAGACAGCATTAAGCAGACCAATTTGTGCTGATCCAGCTTCTTTTACTTCATAGATGAAATTCCAGATTACGCCCGCGCCTACAAAAGAAATCGCCATCGGTAAAAAGATCATAGATTTAGCAAATTTTTCAAACCTACTTCTATCTGCCAGGACGGCAACCAGTAATCCGAATAGAACCGAGAGGGTTGCACCAAAAAGTATCCAGAGCAAATTGTTCCTCAAAGCCACAGTCATTATTCTCTGGGAGAATACAGCGATATAGTTCTCAAATCCCACAAAAGTTTCGCCCGTGCGATCCTTCAAACTGAGAATGAAAGTTCGGACTGTGGGAATTGCCATATACCAGGATAGAATGGCTACAGCCGGGCCGACAAATAGGAATGGTTGCAATCTGTTCATCCATTTTGAGGGAAGTTTTTCTATCAACCAGTTCGTGATGTAGTAGATCAGGGCAACACCGCCAACACCCCAGATAATAGCTACCAGGGTGATGACATATTTTGGTGCATCTCCATCCCTTAGAAAAATGAATCCCCTAATCATAACGATTCCAGTGATAACAGGAACGATAAAGACCACCAGGATTTGTCCGATGGTGGTTGTAAACCAACCCAAGATAGTTTTTATTGAAAATTTCGATTGAGTAGCTTCTGCCATACGAGTCTCCTTTTTCCAAAAGAGTTACGGGAGAGGGAAATAATAATCATGATAAGTAGTAATAATTATATACTAATAGAATTTCCTTGACAGAATAAGTAGGTTTTTTGATCATCTTAAACAATCTGGTGATAGGAGAATATTACCTGGGTACTGGAATATGTTAAACTTGAAGGAGAATCTGTATTTATTACGATGGTTAAGAGGAGTTACCTCTATGCCTATGACCTCAAAAGAACGGGTAGTAGCAGTCCTGAATCATGAAATTCCTGATCGAATTCCTATTGTTATCGGTGTTAGCAATGCCACCGGGATAAAGATGAAGACATATCAAGGTATAAAAACGATTGCCGGCATCCAGGCACCGGATGAGTACATTTATGATTGGCCGGAATTAGGAACTGCAAAAGTTGATGAAAAAACAATGAAACGTCTGCATTGTGATGTTCGAGGAGTTCGTGATGCCCATCCAGCAATAACTTTGGAGCGTAATCAAGCCCGGGATCCCCACAGCCCATTTATTGATAGTTGGGGAACCGGACAAAAAGAAGTTGAACCCGGTGAATGGTTTCCAGGGATTCACCCTCTTTCTGATGCAACAATAATTGAAGAGATTAATAATTATCCAAACTGGCCTGATATGACTGATCCAACCAGGATCGCGCATGTTAAGGCTTTGGCCAAAGAACTGTCAGAGCAAGATGAATACGCGATCCTGGCCACTCCCTGGTTATTATTTCCCCTCGAAAGGGCATTTGCCATGCAGGGAATGGATAACTTCTTATTAAATTTAGCTATCTATCCTGATTTTGCCCGGGCTATGCTGCAAAAAACAGCTGAACTCAGTAAAGCATTGATGGGACCATTTCTGGCTGAACTTGGCGACAATGTGGATATGATTAAAATTGGGGATGACCTCGGTACTCAGGAGAGTTTGTTAATGTCTCCTGACATGTACAGAGAAATATTAAAACCTATTCATGCTGATTTTATTAAATTTATTAGAGAACGAACTAAAGCCAAGATATTTTTCCATACTGACGGTGATGTTGTCCCATTGATTGACGACTTTATTGAAATGGGAATTGATATCCTAAATCCGATCCAGACCTCAGCAGGAAAAATGGCTGACCTGGTTAATCTGAAGAAAAGGTTTGGGAAAAATATTATCTTTTGTGGGGGAATTGATACTCAGAGGATCCTGCCAACCGGTACCACGATTGAAGTGCGGGATGAGGTAAAGAGAGTGATGGAGCTATTAGGGGAAGGAGGAGGGTATATGTTAGCTTCCGTTCACACGATTATGAATGATGTGCCAGCAGAGAATGTATTAGCAATGGTGGACGCGGTAGAGGAGTTTGGTGTGTACCCGAATAAATGATAATAATGTGAAGAGAAGTAACAAAAACAAGGGTGCTTTGTTGCACCCTTGTTTTGACTGGAAGCGGTTTCCTCGCCGGAAACTGCTTCTTTATTTTCTTGAATATTTACTCTTTTTCGTAGGGTTGCCCATCCGCAGCCGGCATTTGACCGCGTCCAACAACGCCAGCCAGGATTACCATTGTGGCGATATAGGGGAACATCAACATGATCTCTGATGGGATAGGAACCTTTAAAAATGACATTTTGGATGCCAATGCATCAAAAAATCCAAATAACAAACCGGCGCTGAAAGATCCAAAAGGATTCCAGTTACCAAAAATCATAGCTGCCAATCCAATAAAGCCACGCCCGGCAGTCATTAATTCGTCAAATCTACCCACAGAGCCGAGGGTGAAATACGCTCCACCAAATCCCGCCATAAAGCCACCTAGGATTACTGAGAGGTAACGGGTTTTAAAGACGTTAATCCCGAGTGTATCGGCTGCTTTGGGATGTTCACCAACTGACCGGGTTCTTAAACCCCAGCGGGTATGGTACAAACCAACTGTGATTACGATCAAAAAGATGAACAATGCATATACAAATAAATTGTGTTCAAACAGGATTGGACCAAAGAATGGGATATCTGATAACACAGGAATTTTTATGGTAGGGAATCGCCCCGGATCATTTAGGTGTTGGTATTTCTGCAGGAATTTGGCGGATAGAAACGATGTGATGCCAGTAGCAAATATGTTGATAACAGTACCTGAGATAATTTGATCCGTCTTATATTTTATAGAGAGCACGGCGAGTACAGCTGCCAGGATTCCACCTGATATAACGGCCGCAAACAATCCAATCCAGATATTGGTCAGACTGCCAACCAGGGCACCAACAAATGCTCCAGTTAGCATCATGCCTTCGATAGCGATATTCACAACTCCCGACCGTTCACATAACACTCCAGAGAGAGCCCCGAGAGTTAACGGAACTGCTTTAACCAGAGCACTTCTGATCAGACCTCCCAGGTTGAGGCTGCCATCTGCTGTGGCCCAGGTTAAGAATGCAAAAATAAACATACCACCTACAAGCCCCAGTACAAGGTTGGTTCGTTTCTTAAATCCGCGCGCTAATTGGTATCCTCCAAGAGCAACACTGATTCCTGCCATCATATTCAGCATAGGCAAACTTGTAAATACCCAATTTGATATTTCTTGTTTGGATCCTCCCGGGACCATTTTAAAGGTAGTCTCAAAACCGGGTTCGACATTGCGAATAAAAAGAAGCCAGATTAAGCCTGCAAATACCAGGAACAAGATTCCCATAACCCGTCTCCGCGTGGGAGAAGATTCTTTGAAGTTAGCTGCAGTAGATGTGTTTGCTGTCATGTTCTAGTTGCCTCCCCAACCGTGGAGTGTCACGGCTTCAATATCTATATCCGGTTCTTTGAGGCGATAAATTGTCCTAATGATTGCAGGAGCGGCGATGAATACTAGTATAAAGGCTTGCAGAACTGAGATGATATCGATTGGGATGCCGGCGGATAACTGCATCTGGATAGCGCCATTGCGCAAGAATCCAAAAAGAATAGCTGATAGAACGACGCCAATCGGATTACTTTTTCCGAGCAACGCCAGGGCAATGGCATCAAATCCATATCCGGATGAAAAAGCAACGGCCAGGTTATGGTTCACTCCCAAAACTTCGTTCGCCCCTGCCAGCCCTGCTAATCCTCCTGAAAGGAACATTGCCAGAACTGTGCTCCGAACGATATTCATGCCTGCATATTTGGCTGCTCGCGGATTGGATCCGACTGTCCGTAAAGTGTACCCCCAGGTTGTTTTGAAGAGAAAAATATATACCAGGAAGGCTACAAAAAGGGCGATGAAAAAACCGATGTGAAACCTGATCGGAGATTCAAATGGTCTGAACAGTTTTGCGGATTCTTGGATCTTAGCGCTGACGGGAGTAAATCCTTCTGGATTCTTTAATGGTCCACGCAGCAAGAATTCGCTCAGGCGAAATGCGATGTAGTTCATCATGATGGTATTGATCACTTCGTGGCCGCCGGTTTTTGCTTTTAACCAACCTGGAATAAATCCCCATAAACCTCCACCAACAAAACCCGCCAGGAGTGAGATTGGGACATGAATGATGGCTGGTAAACCTTTCAGGAATATTGCAGCAGTAACAGTGGTTGCTGCGCCAATGAAAATCTGACCCTCAGCGCCGATATTGAATAAACCTACCCGGAAACCAAGGGCAACTGCTAATCCGGCGAAAATGTACGGCGTGGAAGCCACTAAGCTTTCAAAAAAGGGATTAAATGCCCGTCTGATAGCTTCTGATTCTCCAGATCTTAACGCTTCAATGATTTTAGAAGGATTCCCTACTGAGCCGAAGAATAGGGCTTCATAAGTCGACCAGGCTGCCCCGGCTGCCGATTTTATTCCTTCCCAGAATGACAAATCAAATGCCTGGTAAACATCCTCAGAGGTGATAGCTACTAATAATCCACCCAGAAGCAGGCCAGTCACTACGGCGAGAATAGTCAAGGTTAGGGGGCTTTTTGATACCTCATCCAGAAATATTTTTCCGGGGTCTTTTTTTGTCTCGTGTTTTTTTTCTTTGTCGCTCATAGATCCATTCCTTGTTTGTTCAGATCTAAATGGATCAGGCTTCTACAACGCCTGCCATAAGGAGACCGATTTGTTCTTTTGTGGCACCTTCTGCATCCACAATGGCAATAATTTCACCGTCAAACATCACTGCTATCCGGTCTGAGAGTTCGAGAACCTCATCCAGTTCTGTAGATACCATTAGTATTGCACACCCTTCGTCACGTTTTTCGAGCAGTCGTTTGTGGATATATTCAATCGATCCTACATCGAGACCCCTGGTTGGTTGGGAGGCTACCAGGAAATTAATCGGTCGTGAAAATTCTCGTCCAACAATGACTTTCTGTTGATTTCCTCCCGAGAGAGATCCAACCGGGATTAATGGGCTGGGAGTACGGACATCAAAGTTATCGATGATATTTTCAGCGTTATTGAGGACAGCATCTTCCTGGATAAAAACTCCTGAAGCAAATGGATTAAGATAATAGGTGTTCAAAACCAAATTATTGGCAATGGTTTCAGAGAGAACAAGACCGTCCTTCTGCCTGTCTTCAGGAATATGCGCAGAGCCAAGTTCAGTGATTGTTCTTGGAGAGGCTTTTTTGATATCTTTTCCCTGGAGTGTAAGTTTTCCTTCTACTGGATGGCTTAGTCCTGTGATAGCTTTTACTAATTCTGTTTGCCCATTTCCTTGAACACCTGCAACCCCTAGTATTTCTCCAGCATGGACATTGAATGAGACATTTTTTACTGCTACATGATTCAGATCATCCAGTACTACCAGATCTTTTACTTCCAGAATTGAGTCTTTAACATTGGCGGGATTTTTATCCACTTCAAAAGAAACATCCCTGCCTACCATCATCGCTGCCAATTGGTTTTGATCTGTTTCCTTTGGTGTGGTTGTACCAACAACTTTTCCACCCCGGATAACTGTAATCCGGTCGGCGAAAGTTAAGACTTCTCGTAATTTGTGAGTAATAAATATAATGGATTTTCCACCCTTGACCAGGGAACGCATGATCGTAAAGAGTTCATCCACTTCTTGCGGGGTTAAAACTGCAGTGGGCTCATCCAGGATGAGAATATCCGCTTCCCGGTAGAGCAATTTGATGATTTCTACTCTTTGCTGGACTCCAACAGGCAAGTCCCTGACATAGGAAGTTGGGTCAACTTCCAGACTGTATTTATTTGATATTTCCCGAATCCGGGCAGCCGAAGATTTTCGATCTAAAAATCCTCCCAGGCGGGTTGTTTCATCTCCCAACATGACATTTTCTGTCACAGTGAAAACTGGAACGAGCATAAAATGCTGGTGGACCATGCCAATCCCGGATTTAATGGCATCCCTGGGGGAGGTTACGTTGATTTCTTTGCCATTTACAATTATTTCTCCCTCATCAGGATCATATAATCCGTAGAGAATATTCATCAGGGTAGATTTTCCTGCCCCATTTTCTCCCAATAAAGCATGAATCTCACCTTTGTTTAAGGTGAGATTAATTTGGTCATTTGCTAAAACACCTGGAAAACGTTTGGTAATTCCCCGTAGTTCAAGGATTGGTGTCATATTTTCCTCGTTTAATCGAAATTATATTAAGAAAATTTGTTGGATTTCGCAAGATTATACCATAGAGGTATTCTCGATGAGGGCCTCTGATATCGTGCTATAAATAAACGATCAACTTACAGATACCCGGGTATAAAAAATAATTCCCATTTTAGATGAGATTGACAGTGACAAGAATTTATAAAAAAAGGGAGAACAAATTTATGTTCTCCCTTTTGTTGTGATAGTTAATGTGGATTACTCGCCAATATTCTCAAGAGAGATTCCCTGAGCTTCCATCATGATGCGGATTCCGTCAAAGTTCTCATCAAAGATAGGACCAACACCGGTCCAGTCATAGAACTTCTCGTTGCAGAGTGTTTCTGCACAAGCATCAGTTCCGACGTATGCGGTGATAGCAGCTATAACGACTGCCTGGAGATCTTCTGGGAAGTCCGGTGAGAAGGACATGGTGTCATTTGGGATTTCGGGGGAGAGCCCCAGGATGCGCACCTTCTGAACCACGTCCGGTGCTTCTTCGCTGATGGCAGCGCGGGCATCGAGTACGCGGTACTCACCGCAGTAGAGTTTGCCATCATCGTTCAGACCGCAATCTGGAACGAGCTCAACGGGGATATCGGGGTCCATATCAATGGTCCAGGAGCCTTCCGGCAGCAGAGGAGCACTGAAGTAAGCGGTACCGAAGTCAGCTTCACCGTTATAAACGGCTTTGACAGCTTGCGGGTGTCCACCAGCTTCGATGGTTTCTCCAACTGTGAT
>JAZFRV010000083.1:0-2695 GCA_036445875.1 Anaerolineales bacterium | reverse complement strand
ACATTCCTAGATTGGTACAGAAACTCCTAGATCCAGGTCGTTTCTTCAATCGTCCGCTCTCCGCCAGTATCCCCAGTATTTAAAGTTCCAGCCGGTTCAACCATCAGAATCTGGCATTCCTCTTCTGATGCAGGTTTATGTTCCACCCCGCTGGGGATCACACACATTTCTCCGGGCTCCAAGAGAAGCTCTCCATCGCGGAGGTGTATGGTCAGTTTGCCATCAACAACCAGGAAAACCTCGTCTGTCTCTGGGTGGCTGTGCCAGACAAACTCTCCCTGGATTTTAGCAATCTTAAAATGATAATCGTTCAACTGGGCAATGATTTTAGGATCCCATTGTTCTTTGATCAGAGAAAATTTTTGAGAAAGATTTACAATACCAATCGTCATTATTTTTTCCTTTCTATTGCATTTTAATTATTGTAACCTTATCTGATGCAATTATGCCCGACGTCGCAAGAACAAATTAATTGAGCTCATTTTTTAGTCATAGCTAGATTTGGTTGTTTTGGAGATAACAGGAAGAGTAATTGAAAACAAAGATCTAGATCATGCTTCTTTTTATTTACAAGTGCACGTAGTGTTCTGCCCGAAGAGGATATACCTGGCAGAAATCTTTATTTAGCCAGTATTGGTCAGGCTCCGTAACTGACCAAGACTACCTGGATTAACACCGAACGATCACTTCGGTTGGCTGATCTGCGTGGTCAAGTTGTGCTCGTGATAGGTGGACATTTGGTTGAATTAACTACAGAAAAGCAATTTCCTCGTTGAGGGAATGGCACAACAAATACCAGGACCCGGGGCTGGTATTAATCGGAAATCATTATCCAGAATTTTCCCACAAGTGGACCTGGATAAACTCACCGATACCGTAAATGTGTTAAGGATATCCTACCCAATTGCGCAGGACAATGATGGAAGAACCTGGCATGCATATCAGACCCGCTACTGGTCCACTCTCTTCCTGATTAATGAACAGGGAAATATTCGCTACACCCACAGGGAGGAAGACGCGTACAGTGAAATTGAAGCTGTCATTCAAGCCCGGCTGGTAGAACCCTAGCCGTAATAATTATTCAGTATATTACAAACTATCACGGTGTATGCCGGTAGGTTCTTATTAGGCACTCTCCACCAAGATTATCTTCGGTGCAGATTCTAATCTTTGTAGTAATATCGTGTCCATCTGGACTATTATTAAAAACAGCAAATAGATAATAACTCTCCCCCGGAGTGAGATCTACTTGCTGATTTATTGGAAGACAGGCAGCGGAGAGCTCGTAGAAGCTGTTATATGTTGCATCTTGCGGGTTTGACCCACCGGTATGATCGCTGACGGTTGTTTTCCAGGATTCAAGGGTAAACGCACCAGTATTTTCAATCTGATACGTTGTTCCCCAAGCGCCGCCACAATCTAATAACTTTTTATATTTGATTGTAAAAACAAAACCGGGTGTAGGTGTTGGCATAGGCGTAAACACCGGTAGAGATTCATAGGGGCCGGATGGCGTGGCGTATTTTCCCCACAGCCAACAGAATGAATTTGGCTGGTCAGGGCGCCGGATATACCAATAGGGGTAATCCCCGGTATTCTCAACGCCGATCGCTTCCGCTTCATCACCCGTTGCTAAAGATGTCAGCCATGCAAATCCTGTACCCTGGCCCTCTCGGCAGTTGGTATTTGCAGAAACATACACCATCGCGACCTCAGGTGTAGGAGTCTCTGTGACAGTGGGAGTCAATGTGGGCGTTTCAGTGTTCTCTGGAGTAGCCGTTTCAGTAGCTGTTGCTGGTTCGGGAGCGGTGTCCTGCTCCGAGTCGGAGGCGGTGTCCTGCCCCGGGTCGGATAGGACATCTCCATCACTTAAGGCAATCATAGTTTCAACAATGCTGGTTTCCACAAATCCAGCGGGTTGATTTTGAACATCCGGGGATTGATTTGCCATGACGGGGATATTACAAGCCAGACTGAGCAAGATTAAACTGCACAAGACAAGATAAAATTTGGGAGATATACGAGAGATTCGATTTGGTTTAAAGTTGCCGTTCATATATTCTCCTTTCAATCCATTATTGAACCAATAATTTCCGATGATAATTGCATCATAACATAGATTATAAGGGCAGGAATTGGATCAATCCTCGGTCATCATCAAATACTTTTGTCCACTCTGCCATAGAAGTAATATTAAATTTCTTCAAGGGTAGATTCTAAACTCAAGAACAATTCTTCAGGAAGAATTGCATATGCCAAACCGAGCCCATATATAAATGCTTGTAACGCATCTTTGCTCTCTGTGCGTAAAATCGGTTGATCCCCACTGGATACCACATACTCCAACCCAGCCATCTTGACAGTTAAGCCCCAATCCAGGCGGTTCGCCAGCTCAATACCGCCTTCTAGAGTCCCCCCGGGGAAATACTTTTCTAACATCAGTAAGTCATTCATGGGACAACCTCCTGACTCTGCTGGTCATGGGAGTTGTACATAAAAACCCTCGGTGGACCCTATTCTTATCTAATTTTACTCTAATAATAATCGTTTTTCCCAATTAAAGGTATTCTGCACACACAATCATTTCATATTGGGGAAGATCACAAATTAGTCTATTTTTTAGATGTACAGACTATATTTTGGTGATGGGCTGCCGGAGGATTGTTTTTAGTTTTTCAGGAGCAACCCGCCTGGG
>JAZFRV010000082.1:0-2113 GCA_036445875.1 Anaerolineales bacterium | reverse complement strand
AGAATTAATTGTGTATTCCTAAGAACTCTCTTCAGGAGGAATACAAAATCCTCCTTTTCAAATTCAGTTCCGATTTCCGCCAGTTCATCTATCGTTAACTGAATCAGCTGATTGCCAATCGGGATTACATCATCCTTGAGTGATTGAGGTCTTTAGGGAGGTAAGATCCCTGGAATACGCCAAAATACTCCTAGATCTCTATCTCCTAGCTTAATGTAATGAGGTACATAATACCATGTTACAATTTGAAAACGAGGGGTTTTTAGGTGTCTTATAAATATCTAATGCTGTTAGATATTTCACAAATCTTTAATATTATCATCATTATTCTATCCCCTCTATGGAGTAGTTATTCTTATCAAAGGTGTATTCTGCCAGGTAATAATTGTTTCCTGTTTTTGGGTAAAGAAAGGATATCAATAAACCAGGAGGCTAACAAAAACTGACTTATCCACATTCAAGCCAGGTTATCTGTCATAAGCAAGGAAATCTTTGTATAATAGTAAGGGTTACAATGAAACCATAGCTCGGGGAGGAATACTTATGAAGCTCAATGTCAAAGCATTTGCCATCGCTGCGGGGCTTGTCTGGGGATTTAACTGGTTTGCATTAACTTGGTGGATAATGGCCTTTGACGGGATAACCCGGGAAGCTACTTTCATTGGCCTCATGTACCGCGGATATACAATCAGTCCAGTTGGCAGTCTGATTGGTTTTTTGTGGGGTTTCGTGGACGGTTTCTTAATCGGCCTGATGGTAGCATGGATCTACAACAAAATAAGTCCTCATTTGCAATCAAAAAAGGAGTAACTTCCGGATTTCCGAGAATTTACCTTGTATCGTTAACAATAAGAGCCGGGTTTTCATCAACCCGGCTCTTATCTTTCCTGACATGATCCAAGAATTAACTCATTTGCTTTTTTCCAAACCCGAGAACTGCCAATCCTGCCAAAAAAGGCGCGCCACAGAAATCCCGCAGCGGATTAAACGGTTGTCGAAGAGCAGACAGGTCAGGGAGCTTCTCACCTTGATTTGACCGGTTATCTCCCTCGGGTTGAGAAAGTTGAGATGGTAAAATTTCCAATTCCCCTTCCCCAACCACAATTTCATAAGCGATGCCATTTTTTACCAATATCAGCTGGTTTCCCAGCGCCAGATATTTTCCAAATGAAGGCCGAGCCTTAAGTAAATCAAAATAAACCTGGGTTCCAAAGCCGATTTTTAAGGTTTTCATAGATCCCGGCTGATATGTTGTGTCGATCCAAACTCCATTTTGGTAAAAGAAGGTTTTATCTTCAACATATTTTACAACCGGTTGAGGAACTCCATTATTGTACTCTCCACTTTGTACATCTGATTGGTAGAACGATTCCGCTGAACGCATATTTGATTCGGCATCAGCTTTCTCTACTGCATCTGCACCCACAGCAGGACCAGAATATTCTGCCATCAAATCATGGGCGGCTTCATCTAATCCTTCTTCTGTCAGAAAATCACTCTCTTCAATCAGGAATGATGTATAGGGAGTAATAATCCCATACTGGATACTGAGTTGAATGATCGCATCAACCCATTCCTGGTTTTCGCCCCTAAGACGAATCTGAGATAGCAGATAACCAATCTTTCGGGTTGCCCACAACCGGGGAATATAACTGGTCGATTTTCCTGCCATTTCATCTGGTACAAAATCAGCCTCATAATCAAAACTCTTCTTGTCATTATTGACATAACCTGACAACTCAATTTTTGTTTGTCCAGAACTACCAGCAGGTAGACGATAGCGGCCCGTTATCAGCAGCTGTGTTCCAGAAAACAGGTCGGGGATTTCCTGAGGATAGATCTCGTCTACCAGGATATCGCCAAAATCCAATACCAGGTCTGTCAATACAGGTGTTTTGATTTTGGCAAACAAGGCAGATACCTCTTCATCGATTCTTTCCTGAGGACGGACATAACTGGATAATCCCCGATTATCTGCGGCCAGCGTGTCCAGCAGCACGGTGTTCACATCATCTCCCACGCCAAAGGTAAACAATCGAACACTGCTGGAGGCTGTCGCCTGAATATTGGCGATGATTTGTTGGATATCTGTTATGCCCTCTGTGGGCAGTCC
>JAZFRV010000081.1:0-5421 GCA_036445875.1 Anaerolineales bacterium | reverse complement strand
TCTGCCAGGGGAGAAACCAGCCCGCCTACATGGAGGACATAATCCGCATCGGTTACACCTTCAAGTACATCTTCGTAGCAGGTGAGATCCCCCCAGATCACTTTCACTCCCTGATTCATATAAGGTGTCATGATGCGGCGGTCTTTCCCGGTTGGCAGCACCAGCGCGGTGACCTCGAATCGATCACTTCGTTTGAGTAATTCCTCCAGACCCGCACTTCCCATGGTGCCAGAAGCGCCGGTAAGGAATATTATTTTTCTACTTTCACTCATCAAGTTGCTCCACTCGCTAAAGATCAATTCGCATGGAATGAATTACAGTATCCAGGCCAGCAAGAGTGATCTAGGCTGATTCTTATTGAATATTATAGGGAAATTTGTTCTTCTAGGCAATCCTGAACCCCTGAACGATGACAAAAATTATAACATCAGTCATCTCTCAAGGATATTTAGATGATTAACCTCATAGTAGAGGATTTGAATATTCAGCTTATTTTTTGAATGGGTGATATTGGAGAAGTAGAAAAACATGGAAATAACCGCTCAATAGATTCCAGTAATCAGTATCCAGTGATCATTAGATCGTTCTTAGTCAACTGATAAATTGCTTTCATCCTCCCACCAGGTCTCAAAGTTTCCAAGTCAGGTATTATCGGATTGAGTTTTTCGATGGGGAGCGAGTTTTAGATACCTTAAACAACCTTCTTTAACCAGATTGATAACACTCTTCCTTCGTCCCGAGGTCCGACATCCTGGATTTGAAAGTTTTTGAATTCCCGGCAAAGTTCTTCCTCATTAAATATATGATGTGGTAAACCTTTCTCTGTACCCTCGAGTGGTAGATATGTGCCAGGTTCGATTTCCTTATAGGATATATCTTCATGTTTTTTGCCTGCCACGGTAATAAAAGCAATCCCACCGGTAATCATGACCCGCCAAATCTCTGAAATCGTGTGGCGTATTTCCGCCAATAAGGCATGGTGGATTACCTGGGTCGAAATTAATCCATCGAAAATACCCGGCATAAATGGCAAATTTTGGCGCATATCCCCACAAACTAAACTTGCAGACAACTCGTTCTCATTAAGCCATTCCCTGGTCAAATCTAAACCAGTGGGAGAGATATCCAAACCGACTGTCTCAATGGTCAGGTTCATTAACGCAACTACATGCCGACCATTGCCACACCCCAGGTCAAGGATTCTGCTGGATTGATTTTGGATAAATTTTTGAGCGACGGAACTGAAAGCTTGAAATGGCTCAGTAAAAACACGACCGTTGCGACAGTAAATTTCTTCCCAGGGGTGGTTTTTGAAGTTCATAATTTTTCTACGATACTGGCAGAATAAATCTCAAAACAGTCACCAGTACATTGAACCTAACTAAAGCGGAGGTAATGTTGTCCACACTTAGATACCTCAGATCTCTACCTTCCCATGAGATAATCTTTTTGTCATCCTAACACCTTCTAATGATCCATGCATTGATAACTTAATAGTATCCCAACCAATAGCTTCATAGAAGGGTACTGCGGTATTGCTTGCATCAAGCCAAAGTTCTTTTACACCATGCTTCCTGGCATCTTTATATGCGGTATTCATAAGGTCGGTTGCTATACCTTGTCTGACGCAGGCAGGGTCAACAAAGATTGAACAAAGTTCGTTTGTTTCTGGATTCCAGCGGACGTACCCGATCATTTTGCCATCCCTTTCTGCAATGTAAGATCGATGTTTTTCAAGGCGTACTTGATATTTTTCTAATGTGCTCTGGTTCAGCCAATCTTTTAGTTGTTCCTGTGTATAGTCATCTCGACAAAGCTCCATTATAGAGCGTTCATGAAGCTGCATCATTAAAAGAGCATCCCCAACGGATGCTTCACTAATAATCATAATGGATTTATATCCGAGTAATTTCCTGAGTTTTACCAGTTGGTGATAAGTGTATTGATCCTGGCGCAACTTTTCTCCCCAGGCACTTTCATCGCCTAAATCAAACCAACGAACAGCTGAGATGGAATAGTTTGCTGCGCCTTCTGGCTCTGGCTCATCTCCTTTTGTGATTGAATCTCATAATCCAAAATATAGAATTAATTAATAATGCTCCGGGCAACTTCCCCGGTTATGCGTCCACTCTGGGCGCAGAGTAGTAAAGGGCAGGCGCAATAAATAGATATTGGCCCAACAACTTTATAGTTTCCATTTACATCTGCCCCGGAGAGTATTATTTTCTAAAACTTTTTCAATCAGTAATAACATATCAGAAATGTCAGATGTGATACAGGCCATACTTATGAGTAGCCTGGACCATGGCGATATAGTTTTCTGGTTTGACGCCCGGGTGGACAGAGTTTGATGTGGAGATAATATATCCTCCTCCCGGAGCGGCAATCTCGATGGTTCGACGCACCTCTTCTTCTACCTCCTCTTCTGACCCATCGCAAAGCAAGGAGCGACAATCGATATTGCCGACAAGACAACAGTTTCCTTTTAGATGGGCTTTAACTTTAGCGATATCCATACAATCAGGTTGAATGGGATTAAAGCCATCAAAACCAATCTCAATGTGGTCATCTAGCAGGAGCCACATGTTGCCATCACTATGCTTTACTATTTTAATTTCATGCTCATGTGCAAAATCCACGATTTCTCTTTGATATGGTTTGATATATTCGCGATAATGATTTGGAGAAATTAGCGTGGTCCGTTCGCCTGCCAGATCCCCCTCGATTACCACAACCCCAATTCCCATCTTTGCAGCCTTCTCTATGATGGCAAGGTTGTAATCAGTAGAGATGCGCGCCAATTCATGAACTAAATCTGGACTGGATACATAATCTTTAAGTAGGTGTACCATTCCTCCCCGAAGCAACCAACTCAGTTTGAAGGGACTTGTGAGAAGTGCGCCACACAGTCGCTCTTCTCCCAATCGATCAACCAGGTATTCAAGATCAGACAAATCCTCAGAGTCGAGTCTAGATGCCAGATCAAACCCTTTTAAATCAGCGGTCTCCTTGATTGGTCCATCTACTATTACTGGCCAACCATGTTGACTGGTTTGGTAAACACAACCAAATTTGTCCTTGAGATGAGTTTCACTGATCAGCTTCTGACCTGATCGGGGCCAGGTCATCACCCAATCCAGGGCTAGTTGTTCTGCAACTCCGCACAAGATGTCTGTTTCAATGAGCCGATCATCAGTAGATTGTGGGAGAACGCCAAGAATATCTCCCAATTTACTGAGAACGGGTTCGTCTATCGAAAGTTCAGTTATCGGGACTTTGTCAGGTTGTTCACAGCTGAGTGCTGCGAGAGTTCTTTCCTTTGAGTTCATGGCTTGATGTCTCCGATTGTATTAAGTATCTAATCGTAAAATGCTGAAAAATAGGCGGGGTCTGATTAAGGTGTTTTAACCCCAAAAATCCCATCCCAATATCCCTTAAATTTTTCTTGCGCCTGATGGGGACATCACCTGCGAGGTGGATTTGAGCAAAGAACCACGCTGCATACTCTCCGACACAGCCGAGTCGGGTCTGGGTAGGGTTGGACTGCAAACTCACCCTTACTGCACTCTAGCATTTCTCCATCGTATCATTCTATGCACCAGTCTCCCCAACAGCCAACCAACCAATGATGAACCTGCCACCATGGCTGCTATTCCAACGTGATCGTCCCATAAATTCCCTCGAATTGCCCAGATCACTACCAAGTGTATTAGAAAAACTACCAGCGAGATAACCAAACCATACACCATGACCTTGCGATCAACCCGCCAAAATAACGCAATACCAAACAAGCATAATGGCATTATCCCCACCCATATCAGCATGGCTTTTTCATTGAGCCAATACTGTTGATCTTCGAAGAACCAGCCAAGCACATAGAATAAAAATGTGATCGTTACCCCTGTTACAAAAAACTTGGTGCTTGATATGCCAAACTCTCCCATTCCCTGAGGCAGATTCAGAATTGAAACGAGTTTTTTCTGGCGGTCTTGAGCAGAACCCACTATTTTATTGCCTTCATACCAGGTACCGCAGTGAGCACACTGCAATCCGTTTTTCTCTAGTGGCGCGCCACATTTTTCACATTCAAGGGATTTCATTATTATATTCCTCAATTATATTCATCCTGGCGGATGAGCTCAGCGGCTTTGATTCGCCCCGAAGGGGCGTATCGAAGGGGAGCGGGGGTTAGCTTGTGATGAAATCAGACCTCATTTTGCAGATAACTTAATTTCTCCTTGCTTATGGGGGTGCTTTCCGACAATTCCCGAATAAAATTTTCGAATTATCTTAAAATCAGCCTGAATATCACCGGTGGGTTTGATGCTGGGGCCTAGTCCACAGATTTTGCTTTTATAATCAATATAGGCCATCACAATTGGTACATCGGCATTGAGCGCAATATAATAAAATCCCGTTCGCCAATGAGATGTTTTACCGCGTGTTCCTTCCGGGGAAAGACCGATGATTAATTCATCGTGTTCATCAAATTTGGCAACAATCTGATCAACTAAATTTTTTCTTTCGCTCCTGTTGACAGGAATAGCTCCAAATGAGCGCATAAATACTCCCAGTGGCCAAATGAAGAGAGAATCTTTTCCCAACCAACGAATTGGAATACTTTCCACAGTCATCAACATTAATATAACAAAAAAATCCCAATTGGAGGTATGGGGTGCGCCGATCATCACATAACGAGATGTATGAGGTGAGATTATTTCTGTACGCCATCCAGTTAATCGTAAAATAAATCGAGCAATTGCTTGAGCGAGTGTGGACCTTTGAATTACTGTTGCTATAGACATATATATTTCCTAATATTTAGAGTTCTATTCTATTGCTCCTTAAATCATACCCAAAAAGCAAGCTAACGGTAGAGCTTTGCGAAGTATCCTTCAGGGCATCTGTCCTGAGTACCCTGAGCGGAGTGGAACGGAGTCGAAGGGGTATCGAAGGAGAGCGGGGGTTAGCCGACACGTCCATGCAGCTTCGGTTTCCATGAATATGACACCGCTTTTATAACAATGTCTGGGCTTCATTTCACCGCGAGTAGCCGAGATGGCTCCGCCACTGTCACTCCAACCATTCAAATGATTCGCCGATTAGTTTCCCATCCGTCGGAGGTTCCGGCAATACGGAGACAACTTCATCAAACCGGTTTAAATACCGCCGAAAAATGGCGCATTAATTCTGGTGCCTTGGTAATCCTGTAACCAGTCAGCTTTTCCCGTTTCTCATAAATCGTTTTCATAACCTCAACCACATAATCCAGGTGACTCTGGGTATAGGTCCGACGGGGCAGCGCCAAACGGACCAATTCCATTTCAGGATAAATCATCTCGCCGCTGTCTGGATCCGGAAACGCAAAAGCAACCGATCCCAGCTCTACTCCTCGGACCGCTCCTTCGCGGTACATTTCGA
>JAZFRV010000080.1:0-15155 GCA_036445875.1 Anaerolineales bacterium | reverse complement strand
CCTACGCGGGATCCATCCACAAAAACATAATTTCCGGGGATACGGTCCTTGATCGCTAATTTTCCGTCATCAAATTCAATAACCTCGCCATTTTCAATTACCAGGACATTATCGGCTGGAAATTCAGATTCCTCTGCCAATACTTTGTGCTGTTTTAGATGTCTTAATTCTCCGTGTACGGGGATTAAGTATTGGGGATTAACGATATTCAACATTAACTTCATTTCGTCCTGGTTGGCATGTCCAGAGACATGTACACCCCCGGCAAGGGGTTCGTAAACCACATTGGCTCCCCGGCGAAATAACCGGTTGATGGTTTTAAAGACGGTTTCCTCATTACCTGGAATGGCGTGAGAGGAAAGTACTATTGTATCGTCCTTGATCAAGTCAAAACGCTTATTGGTTCCTCGGGAAAGTCTGCCCATTATTGAATAGGGTTCTCCCTGGGATCCAGTTGCCATCAACACCACATCCTTGGGTTTCATTTTAAGGGCCTCTTCTAACCCGACCTCGATATCGGGAGGGATTTCAAGGTAGCCTAGTTTTTTAGCCATCTTGGAGTTTTGGGCCATGCTGTAACCGACAAACGTAATTTTGCGTCCATAACGATCAGCAGCGTCAATGACTTGCTGCATCCTTGATACCAACGAGGCAAAGGACGCCACGATGATCCGACCAGGTGCAGACCGGAACACTTTATCAAGCGAGTCATTAATCACCATTTCAGAGGGAGTCCAACCTGGTTTGTCAGCGTTCGTGGAATCTGCCAGCAATGCCAGCACGCCTCTCCCGGAAAATTCAGCCAGCTTTGCAAAATCGGTCGGCCATCCATCAACCGGGGTAGGGTCAAATTTGTAATCTCCCGTGTGAACGATCAACCCGTCTGGACAGGTAATTCCCAGGCCAACGCTGTCCGGAATGGAGTGGCAGACATGGAAAAATTCCACTTCAAAAGGACCGATATTCACCATTTCTCCGGCGTGCACGGTCTGGATGCTGGTTTTATCCAGCAAGCCCTTTTCGGACAAGCTGACTTCAATTAAACCTTTTGTGAGGGGAGTTGCAAACACCGGGACGTTTACTTCTTCCAGTACGTACGAAATCGCTCCCACATGGTCCATATGGCCATGAGTGATGATTATTCCTCTCACCAAGTCCTTGTTCTTTTTAATATATTCGAAATCAGGGATGATGTAATCAATTCCCAGCATATCATTGTCGGGGAACATGATGCCAGTATCAACGATAAGGATATTCTTTCCGTATTCGTAGACCATCATGTTTTTGCCGACTTCCCCTAGACCACCTAAGGGAATAATTCTTAGTTTGTTTTTACTCATTTGTTATCCTTCATTATGTATTCCTGCCAGGTTCAGCTGCTGCCGAAACCCTGGTAGGGTTAAATTTTAAGTAATAAAATACCCGGTCCGTATCTAACCGGCCGGGCAGTGCTTTTGGAAACTATTATTTAGGATAATATCTTTCGATACAACTTAAACCATATGGATCGTATAGCATGTACAGTGTTTGCTGGTATACAACTACCAGCCGGGGCTCCTATTCCAGAAACCGAAGTGATTCTATCACCTGAGCCCTGTTTTGTCAAAAGCTGGCGGAGGAGAATAAAACCGATAATTTTCTTAAGAAAATATAGTGTGGATCAGAAATCATCCACACTATATTTGATTTTCCAATTCAGCAGCTTACATCATGCCGGGCATACCGCCGCCCATGCCGCCCATTCCTCCGCCGGGAGGCATCACGGCTTCATCACTCGGCTCATCAGCGATAAGCGCTTCTGTGGTGAGGATCATCGCCGCAATGGAGGCTGCATTCTCAAGTGCGCCGCGGGTAACCTTGGCAGGGTCAATTACTCCGGCCTTAACCATGTTAACATATTCCTCGCTGAGGACATCATAACCGATGTGGTTATCTTTTTTCTCTTCCTGGTATCGGCGTACGTTTTCCAGGACAACTGCCCCATCCTTCCCTGCGTTTTCAGCAATTTTGCGAAGTGGTATTTCCAGGGATTTGCGAACAATCTTCACACCCACCTGGGCATCAACATAATCCATCTTGAGTTTGTCGATGGCTTTGGTGGCGTTAATCAATGCTACACCGCCACCGGGAACGATGCCTGCCTCGACAGCAGCGCGGGTTGCGGAGAGTGCGTCTTCCACACGGTGTTTCTTTTCTTTCAGTTCAGTTTCAGTTGCTGCACCAACTCGAATAATCGCTACACCACCAGAAAGTTTTGCAAGACGTTCCTGTAACTTTTCGCGGTCGTAGTCGCTGGAGCTGGCGTCGATCTCGTTCTTGATCTGCTGGATGCGACCCTTGATTTGTTTATTATCTCCTGCGCCGCCGACCAGTGTGGTGTCGTCCTTGGTGGAGATCACCTTTTCGGCTTTACCGAGATCATCAATGGTTGCGCTGTCCAATTTTCGGCCCAGGTCTTCAGAGATCACTGTGGCACCAGACAGGATAGCGATATCCTGGAGCATGGCTTTACGGCGGTCACCAAATCCGGGGGCTTTAATTGCCAGGACGTTTACCATACCGCGCAATTTGTTAAGCACCAGGGTGGCAAGAGCTTCGCCATCAACATCTTCAGCAATAATAACCAGGTCTCGTTTACCCATCTGAACCAATTGTTCCAGCAGAGGAACCAGGTCCTGAGCGGAGGAAATTTTGGAGTCATGGATTAACAAATTTGGTTCTTCAATTACTGCTTCCATATCATCGGCATTGGTGACAAAATATGGGGAAAGGTAACCGCGGTCAAACTGCATACCTTCTACATACTCGGTTTCAAATGCCAGAGTTTTTGATTCCTCAACGGTGATTACGCCGTCTTTGCCGACTTTGTCCATCACGTCTGCAATGAGTTCACCGATTGAACGGTCCTGGGCAGAAATGCTAGCTACATTGCCAATTTCTTCTTTGGTTGTAACATCAATGGCACTTTTACCGAGTTCCTCGGAAACCGCCTTGGTGGCAGCTTCAATACCCAGTTTAAGTAACATAGGATTAGATCCTGCTGCTAGGTTTTTCATACCCTCGGTGACGATGGAATGAGCCAGAAGGGTTGAAGTGGTGGTGCCATCACCAGCGATGTCGTTGGTTTTGGTGGCTGCTTCTTTCAGCAGCTGCGCACCCATATTTTCAAATTTATCCTTAAGCTCAATTTCCTTGGCGACAGTCACGCCATCATGGGTGATTGTGGGGCTGCCGAAGCTGCGGTCCAGGGCTACGTTGCGGCCTTTCGGACCCAGGGTGGTGACAACAGCTTTCGCCAGCTTATCCATTCCGGATTGAAGTTTCCGCCGGGCTTCTTCTGAGAAAACAATTTGCTTTCCTGCCATAGATTTCTACTCCTTCCTTTGTAAAAAAGAATTCACGTTTATAAGAAAAATGCTATTCCCCAGATCAATATCAGACTAAAGCTGCTCTTGCCCTGGAAGTTTAGCAGTCCAGATATTTGACTGCTAAGTAGCGGATAATATGATAACTTTCTTCCAAGTGAAAGTCAAGTTTTAATAAAAGGCATTAATATGATTCTTATACAAATCTGAGAGGAGTGGAAATGAAAATAATCAGGCACTGATCTTATTTGTTGCAGGAGTGGATAATTAAGGAGCCGGGGTTGCCTCCAATGAGTAGCAGATGGATTCGTTTTCTGCCACGATACTCATCAAGGTGGGATCGCCACCGTAGCTTACTTTCAACTCTGTCATGACCTCTAAGGCTTCCGGGCAATAATTCCGGCCGGGACGGCTGAGTGCAGCAAGCACAGATCCGTAACGGGCGAAATAATAGGCGACATCAAAATTATTTAGTTCCAGGGCTTGTACGGCAACGCCGCCCACCTCATTTTCTTCTGCGGTACATCCCACTACTGCACATTTTAAAACGGGCAAGGCGCCCTCGTAATTTCTAGCTCTGACATAAATATCCCCCAGCTGACCATAGGTGTTGGCGTTGGTGGGATTGATGGCAATGGCTTTTTCCCCGTTTACAGCTGCGATGAAAAATTCTCCATCCCGGGAGTAGGTTTTGGCAATCGCGATATAGGGGAGCGCATCCTCAACCCCATTGGACTGGTTGATTGTAATGGCTTTGGCGAAATAATCTAATGCAGTGTCATATACTTTTAATGCCCGATAGATAACACCAATCCGTATATATAGAAATGTCAGATTGGGATTGATATCGGCAGCCTTCTCAAATTCCTCAATGGCATAGCGGTATTCACCCAGTGTTTCCAACACTGTGCCATAGACCCGGTGGGTATCCATTAACTCGGGACCCTGCTGGACTGCCAATCGGGCATGTTCCTCTGCCTGGGCTTTTTGATTTTGATCCAGGAGAACCTCTGCATAAAATGCCAAAGCTAAACTGTTGTTTGGATCGAGTGTAATTGCCAGGTTTGCAGCTTGTTCGGCTTCATTTAGCCATTCCTGTTTTTCCTGATCAGTGGCAGCCGAGGAAGTTGAACTCCAATCCAGCACCAGGGCACGTATGGCCTGGACGGTACTGTCATCCGGGGCACCTTCAGCTGCGAGCTGGATCTCCTGGCGGGCTAATGATAATCGTTCTGTCCGCTCTTCAGTCGTAGATAATAAAGCAGATGAATATGTCAACAGTCTGGCCAATTCAGCCCGTACCAGAGCATTGTCGGGATGAAGTTCTAACACATCATAATAAGCATCTATCGCATCTTTTCCCGCAGGATCATAAATCTTACCAGCTTCAAAGTATGCCTGCCCTTCCTGAACGAGTGAATCCACTGTTCGGGTTGCGGTAGGTGTAGGTAGAAAAAGAGGTTCAAACCTTCCTTCAGGATTATTTACCTCAAGGGCAAACCACAAACCAACAGCAATCAAAGCCACCAGGATTAAGACCTGATTTAAATTGAATGCAGGTTTGGATTTACTGAAGGTAGGTCGTTTTCCGGTTAATTTTCGATCCATTAATTTTGTGTCGCTTGCCTTCTAATATTTAATCAATGCCGGGGATTGCAGTTTATCTTTAGGGATAAGCTTTTTTGTGGTCAGGGATTTTCAGTGGCAGCAGTTCAGGGGGTCGGTGTTATTTCGATTAGATTTTCAGTACAAATGGCCAAACCTTCATTTGCGTTGATGACAGCGATATCATTATCTGAAACCTGGCCAAGCATGGTTTGAAAAACCGGCACAGCTTCTTCGCATTTGTTCATCCGGGCTAGCGCGAGACCATAGGCGGAAAATATTTCTATCACCCGGGGTTTATAGGAAAGTGGTACGCCTTCCACAATATCTCCGTTATCTGTTGTACCGCCCCGCACTGCTAGGGTAAGGTAAATTAGCGCTTGATCGTATTCTCTGTTTCTAAAATAGAGAACACCTAAATTTCCTTGCATTAGTGGATCCGTCGGAGCGTCCTTGACTGCCAGGTCACCGTATTGGATTGCTTTATTATAGATACCATCCAGAAGATAGATGCGCGAGATCTCATAATCTGGAGTCGGATCAGAGGGATTGAGAGCATTTGCCTGGCTGAAGGCTGTTACGGCCTTGTCATATTCCTGGTTCGCATAATAACAATATCCCAACATCAAGTGAAGATTGGGAATGGCATTATTGATATTCAGGGCACTCTGGTATTCCCGGATAGCCTCATTGAAATTACCCGTCCAATACAGCACATAACCCCGAGCCCGATGAGTTTCCAATAAATTTGGACCTAATTCCAGAGCTTGAAGGGATTCAATACTTGCCTCTTCGTAATTCTGGTTATCAATCAGGATTTCTGCGTATACTGCGTGAGCCAATGGGTTCTTTTCCGCCAAAGACAAAGCTCGTTTGATAGAAACTTCTGCTTCAATCAGATCTCCTAAAAAATCCAACGCCCAGGCTTTCACAACGTGACCGAGAGGATTGTCTGGGTTACGGAGTAAAGCTAACTCAGCGTTTTCAAGAGCAGCCTCTGGTTGACCAGCCAGGATTTGAACCCTGGCCAGCGAAACGTAGAGGGATGAATCTTCGGGATTAGCAAGAATAGCCTCCCGGTAGGCGTCTATGGATTGGCTGAGTTTGCCTTCCTCAAACAATGCCTGGGCCCGGTTAGTATACGTTTCGGGATTCTCGGTGGGAGTCACCGTCGGTATAAAAGGAGGTTCAATATCAGGAACAACGGCTTGATTAAAATATACTACAACAGCGATGAGCGCTGCCAAGACAATAATCCGCCAAGGATTAGCTCTCCTACGTGGTTTTTTAGTCATTTTCCAATTGCTACCGCTGAGGTACATGCGCACATCTTACCACTGTCGTAAAAAATGCGTCAAGCATTTCATACAGTTCCTGCGAACCTATTACGGAGTAGTGAGGGAGGTCCTCACTTGCGCAACAACTAGCTCTCGGCTAGAATGAGACCATGCAATTTGATGTCTTTACCCTTTTTCCAGAAGTATTTTCCCCTTACCTGGAAGCGAGTATTATTTATCGTGCACAGGAAATGGGGCACCTCCAGGTAGGCATTTATAATATCAGGGATTGGACTTCTGATAAACACCATGTTACGGATGAACCACCCTATGGAGGAGGTGGGGGTATGGTCATGAAACCAGAGCCAATTTTTACAGCGGTGGAAGAGGTCTTGGGTGATCCGCCCTGCTGTCCGATAATTATGATGACTCCTCAAGGTGAGCTTCTAACACAAAAATTAGCCAACAGCTTGGCAGAGAATTCCAGGTTGGGAATAGTTGCTGGTCATTATGAGGGGATTGATGAGCGGGTGCGGGAACATCTGATCACCCGGGAAATCTCTATCGGAGATTATGTTTTGACAGGTGGAGAGTTGCCAGCATTAGTATTGATTGATATTCTTACCCGCTTGATTCCGGGAGTTTTGGGGGACCCACAGGCTGCAGAAAACGACTCACATGCCAGCGGGTTGTTGGAATATCCTCACTATACAAGGCCAGAAGATTATCGAGGTTGGAAAGTTCCAGAAATACTCCGATCAGGACATCATGCCAAGATTAATCGTTGGCGGCGGAATCAAGCCCTAAAAAGAACGCTGGAGCGAAGACCTGAACTATTAGATGATTTTGAATTATCCAACGAGGATCAGGAATTCTTAGACAAATTGGCAAACAGTGAACCACCACTATCAGACGATACTCCTCCAACAGGCTGATTTTTTTCAATCAAAACCTTCTATAAATACCCTTCCTCGATTTTAACTTTTTATCTCAATAAAGCTCGCTCAGTTGTGATATTTTATTACTCTAACAACCAAGCCTCCCGAAGAGCCGATTTCAAGCGGTTGGAAATAGATTTTAGATACCCCCGGCATCACCCCATTAAAATATTAACATCCCATAAGAAAGCCTCTTTTAGCACACCCAATTCTTGACTGCTAAGTACCAGCATGATAGACTATAAACCGTTATTAGCAGTCTATCGCCGAGAGTGCTAAACGTAATAGATACTTATGGATGGATTAACAGAAAGACAAAAACTAGTCCTTGCACTGGTGGTTCGCGATTATGTAGATTTTGCTGAACCAATTAGCTCTAGGCGTTTAGTAACGAATTATCACCTGGATTTTAGCTCGGCAACGATTAGGAATGACATGGCTGTACTCGAGCAGCGAGGATTATTACACCAGCCTTACACCTCTGCCGGCCGAGTTCCTACCAAAGCCGGATATAGATATTTTGTCCAACAATTAATGGGATCTAATGAATTACCAGCCCATATTCAAGAGATGATCCGCCACCAGTTTTATCAAGCCCGGAATGATGTGGATGATTGGATTTCATTATCGGCTTCAGTACTTGCTCAGCACAGCAAGGTTGCATCAATAGTGACCCCGCTTCATACAGAGAAAGCCCGTATGAAACACATTGCCCTATTATCTACTCGGGGACGACAGGTGATGCTCGTTATCATCCTCAACAGTGGAGAGGTTCACCAGCAAACACTAGTTTTGGAAGATACTCTGTCCCAGGATCAATTAAACGCCACCGCAGAACAGATTAATCAGCTGTCGGCAGGCATGGATTCTAAAGAACTAGAAAAGATTATCAGCGATATTCAAGGCTCTCCGCTGGAAGAAGTATTTGCGGTAGTATCCCAGGTAATTAAACAAGCCGAGGTGATTTCTTCCGGGGATGTTTATCGGGATGGAGTGGCAAATATGCTTTCCGAACCAGAGTTTTCTGAACCGGAAAAAGCAAAAAAGACCCTGGAATTATTTGAGGATCGAGTAATGCTGGACGACCTATTATCCAGGACTGTATTTGAACGAAATGCTTCAGGTGTACATGTGATCATTGGCGGTGAAGATACCTGGGAACAGTTGGATGATTGCTCATTGATCATTGCTAGATATGGCTCGAGAGAACATGCAATGGGTGCGGTAGGAATCCTCGGTCCACTTCGGATGGCATATAGCCGGGGAGTCTCTACTGTCCGGTTTGTATCAGAGCTTATGAGTGAACTAATATCAGAATCCATGAGCAATTGAAATCGAGTAAGAAGGAGATTATTCAGAAATGAAAAGTAAAAACAAGAAGGAAGAAATACCAGAGATCAAAATGGAGCAGAACGATTCGGAACTCAATCAGGAAGATATCCTTGAGGAATTAGTTCTTGACCCTGATCTTGAGGATGAGTTAGAAGAACATTCTCTAGAGGAGCAGGTAGCTGCTTTACAAGTGTCACTGGATGAAATAAAGATCAAAGCAGAAGAGTACCTGGATGGTTGGCAGAGAGCCCGGGCAGAATTCGCGAATTATAAAAAGCGGATACTGAGGGACCACACTGAAATACACCAGTCCGCCCGGGGAGAAGTAATCAAACTTTATCTTGATATTGCCGATGACCTGGATAGAGCTTTGCAAGAAAAACCAGCAGATGGAGAAGGAGAGACCTGGGCAGATGGAATTGAGATCATTTTTCAAAAACTATACACACGACTTGAGTTGGAAGGGATTAAACCAATGAACCCGTTGGGAGAAGAGTTTGATCCAAACATTCATGAAGCGTTGATGAAGGAAGAAAGCGATGAATATGAAAGCGGGCAGATCATCGAAGTAATGCAAGAAGGCTACTGGATTGGAGACAAGGTGTTGCGCCCGGCCTTGGTTAGAGTGGCCGCATAAAACGGAATTATCAGCTTACAAAGTATTGAGACAAATTGGAGGAAAATATGGCAAAAATCATAGGGATTGACTTAGGAACAACAAACTCTGCTGTTGCAGTGATGGAAGGGGGCGAACCAACAATTATCCCGTCTGCAGAGGGTGACCGCCTTGTTCCATCTGTAGTAGCGATGAATAAAAATCATGAACGCCTGGTGGGCAGACCGGCCAGAAACCAGGCTGTCGTAAACCCGGAAAATACTATTACATCAATCAAGAGATTTATGGGTGGTAAATTTTCTTCCCCGGAAATAGAACGGGCAAGAAAAATGGTTACCTACGATATCACGGAAGCTCCTAATGGGGATGTTCGGGTTGAAATGGATGGGAAAGAATATTCTCCCCCTGAAATCTCAGCCATGATCCTGGCGAAAATCAAAGCAGATGCCGAAGACTATCTGGGTGAACCAGTAACCCAGGCAGTGATCACCGTTCCAGCTTATTTCAATGACAGCCAGCGCAATGCAACCAAAGATGCAGGAAAAATATCTGGATTGGAAGTTTTAAGGATTATAAATGAGCCAACGGCTTCTTCCCTTGCATATGGGTTGGATAAAAAACAAAATGAAGTTATCGCAGTTTACGACCTCGGAGGAGGCACCTTTGATATCTCCATCCTTGATGTTGGAGAGGGTGTTTTCCAGGTTCGATCGACCAGTGGTGATACTTTTCTCGGTGGTGATGATTTTGACCAGAGAATTATTGATTTCTTGGCTGACGAGTTTAAGAAAGAAGAGGGGATTGATCTTCGGGATAACCAGCGCCAGGCAATGCAACGGTTAAAAGAAGCAGCTGAGAAAGCAAAAATTGAGCTTTCCACTATGCAGCAAACTGAAATCAATTTGCCTTATCTCACGGCGGATGCTTCTGGTCCGAAACACCTGGTAAGGAAATTTACTCGCGCAAAGCTGGAGCAGCTCACCGGGGATTTAATCGAAAAATCAATGAAGCCCGTGCAACAGGCCTTAGACGATGCCGGACTAAAACCAGCAGACATCAATGAAATCGTGTTGGTTGGCGGTATGACCCGCATGCCTGCAGTGCAGGAAGTAGTCAGTGAATTTTTCGGGAAACCCCCTCACAAAGGCGTGAATCCTGACGAAGTGGTCGCCATTGGCGCTGCCATTCAGGCAGGTGTCCTGGGTGGAGAGGTAGACGACTTGTTGCTACTTGACGTTACTCCATTGACTCTGTCCGTAGAGACTCTAGGCGGTGTGGCTACTCCGTTGATTGAACGGAATACCACTATTCCTGCCAGGGAAAGCCAGACTTTTTCAACAGCCAGTGACAGCCAGTCACAGGTGGAAATCCATGTGCTGCAAGGTGAACGTGCCATGGCAGTAGATAATAAATCTCTTGGACGCTTTATTCTGGATGGAATTCCGCCGGCCTCAAGGGGTATTCCTCAGATCGAAGTTACCTTTGACATTAATGCCAATGGTATTCTGGAAGTTACCGCAAAGGATAAAGCAACTGGTAAAACCCAGAACATCACTATCACCGCCAGTTCAGGGTTAAGTGATAAAGAAGTGAACAAAATGCGGCAGGAAGCAGAACGCCATGCTGAGGAAGATAAAGCCAATAAAGACCAAATTGAAACCCGCAACAATGCCGACACTCTGGCTTACACAGCAGACAAAACCCTGCGGGATCTGGGCGACAAGGTCCCTGAGGATATTAAAACTGAAGTAGAAGGTAAAATCGCCGAAGTTCGCACAGAATTAGAGCAAGAAACCATCAACGCAGCTCGTTTACGGGAGCTGACAGACTCTCTATCCACCTCTCTGCAAAAGATCGGGGAAGCTGCTTATCAAAGTGCTGGGGAAGCTGAGGCCGGGATGCCCGGAGCGGAACCCGGATCAGAGGATGTGGGGGACGGAAGCGGTGAAGAAGACGATGTTGTAGAAGGTGAATTTGAGGACGTCTAATCCGCCTGTATAAAATTAATCAAAGCCGGGGAATTGAAATTTTCACTCCCCGGTCTTTGGGTTTCAGTCAGGCGTAGAGGTTTTATGCAGGATTTCATACGGTAAATGTTATGACAAAACGTGATTATTATGAAGTGTTGGGTGTATCTCGGGATGCATCTGAAAGTGACCTAAAAAGTGCATTCCGAACTCTAGCCAGGAAGTATCATCCAGACGTAAACGATGCCTCTGACGCTGAAGATAAATTTAAAGAAATTAACGAAGCCTATGGAGTTCTTTCAGATTCAGATAAGCGTGCAGCCTATGACCGCTTTGGCCATCAAGGGGTAAGAGGTCCCAGTGGTGGACCAGGGTTTGAATCCGTCGATTTTACAGATTTTGCAGATATCTTCGGCGATATGTTCGGATTTGGCGGCCTTGGAGGACGATCTCGAACAGCTAGTAGAACTGCTCCGCGTAGAGGGGCAGACCTGCAGTACCAGGCGACAATTTCTTTTAAAGAAGCAGTATTCGGTGCCGAAAAAGAAATTGATATAGCCAAGGATGAAACCTGCGAAACCTGCAATGGGGATGGCGCTAAACCAGGCACTTCACCGAAGACCTGTCCAGAATGCCAGGGGAGAGGCGAAGTCAGACAAACCAGGCAAACACTGCTGGGCGCTATGGTCCAGGTTACAACCTGTCCAGCTTGTTCCGGTCGGGGTAAAGTAATTGAGACACACTGTCCAACCTGTCACGGAAGAGGAAAAGTACGCAATACACGCCGCAAGAAGATAAGTATCCCGGCGGGCGTAGACGATGGGACACGGATCAGATTGAGTGGAGAAGGACAACTCGGTGAGAATCATGGCCCTCCCGGAGACCTGTATCTGATCGTCCGGGTCAGGCCGCATAAGTATTTCCGGCGCAGAAATAATGACATCCTGCTGGATTTAAACATCAATATTCCCCAAGCCACTCTTGGAGCAGAAGTGAAAGTTCCTACGGTTGATGGCAACGTAAAACTCAAAATCCCGGCGGGAACACAGCCAGGCAAAATTATCCGCATGAGGGGGAAAGGTGTACCCTACCTGAGAAGCAGCTCTCGCGGGGATCAATTAGTGATTATTAATGTAACCATTCCAAAACGACTGGATGAGGAAGAGAGAGATCTCTTTGAGAAGTTGGCGGGGAAAATGGATAGTGAGGTTCTGCCCCAGGAACGGGGGTTTTTTGATAAATTAAGAAATGTATTAGGCGGATGATCATTTTCACTGGTGAATATTACAAAGTGCAAAACGAAGCATAAAGGCTGAGATTTGCACTTTTTTGATATCTATGGAGAATCACAATTTCACAAAATCATGGTTAATGGTCAGCATCACGGTTGAACAGGAAGAAGCCGACCTAGTTGCAAATACCTTAAGGGAGATTATGCCTGGAGGATTGGTATTGGAACGAATCTATGGAGGGGTTTTTCCTCACGAGTTGGATAAAATTAGAGTACCGGTCCGAGTATTTGGATATCTTCCAGTTGATCAAAAACTAGAGAACCACCGGAAAGAAATAAATAACGCTCTTCAAAATTTGAAAGGAATTTCTTCCCCACCTGAGCCGACATTTTCTCCTATTAAAGAACAAGATTGGACAACGGCCTGGCAGAAAGACTATCATCCGATTACTCTCGGCTCTCGTCTAATTGTGATCCCCTCCTGGTTGAAAAATCCAAAACCAGAACGCATTCCGGTGTTTATGGATCCCGGAATGGCATTTGGATCCGGTACTCATCCAACAACCCAGTTATCTTTGATATTAATAGAAAAATGTTTGATGGAGGATGGTCCCCTGGAGATGCTTGATATCGGGTGCGGATCCGGGATTCTGACCATCGCCGGAGCTAAGTTGGGGGTTAGTTCTGCCCTGGGACTGGATATCGATCCTGACGCGATCAGGGTTTCAAAGAATAACGCGAAAAAAAATCGAGTAGATGACAAAACTAGTTTTATTCTAGGATCTGTAAAACAAATAATCGAGGAAGAAATTTCGGTCCCCCGATCTGCCCTTGTTGTCGCGAATATCATCGCCCCAATTTTAATCAGTTTGTTTCATGATGGCTTAAAAGATATTGTCTTGCCCGGAGGCAATCTAATCTTGTCTGGAATACTGGAAGAACAATTATCCGGGATGTTGAGTTTACTGGCTGACCATGGTTTTTCCCTTAAGGAGCAGCATCAGCATGGTGAATGGATTGGCTTGTGGGGAAAAAGGGGGAGATTTAGCAGCTGATTGAGCTGGAAATTCACGGGTATAATACTGGCTGGAAGGGAAAACCACAATCCTTGTTATGTAGATACCCAGAAGGAGTAGTCATGACTGATCTCCATCCTGACATTGAACGAATATTAATTTCTGAAGAAGCTATTCAGAAGAGAGTAACCGAACTCGCAGCAGAAATTGATCGAGATTATCGCAATCAAGATCTGGTTGTGTTGATAGGCATTTTAAAAGGAGCCTTTATCTTTACAGCAGACATTTCCCGGAAAATGACGGTTTCACACATGGTAGATTTTATGTCCATCTCTAGTTATGGAGATCAGGCTGTTTCGGACGGGGCGGTTCGTTTGATCATGGATCTTCGAAAGCCGATCATTGATCAACATGTTATTGTTGTGGAAGATATCGTAGACTCAGGCCAAACTATGAATTATCTATATCAAACGCTGCAGGGAAGAAATCCGGCATCACTTAAGACCTGCACTCTGTTTAAAAAAGAGCGAGACAGTCTTGAAGTCCCGCTTGATTATGTGGGTTTTGAAATTCCGGATGTCTGGGTGGTCGGTTATGGTTTGGATTATGCCGATACCCACCGCACCTTACCCTATATTGCTGAGTTAAAAAAAGAAGTATATACCTGAAAGATTTACTTATTGAATAGGTAAGTAATTCAAGGGCATTTATTAAGGTAATCTGGATTTTGGATTTATCCAGTCTTTATTCTATAGATGATGTCTATCCGAGAAAGATCAATCCGAACTGAGGGAATCGTCCTGCGCCGGCAGGATTTTGGAGAATCCGATCGCATTCTGGTGTTGTTTACCAGGAAATTGGGACGAGTCTCTGTGATCGCCAAGGGAGCCAGGAAGCCCAGCTCAAAAATTTCAGGGCATCTGGAACTATTCATGCGGTCTTCTTTTTTAATTTCCCGTGGACGCAATTTGCATATCCTCTCCCAGGCAGAAGTAATTGAGGATTACGAACCTTTACGGAAAAATCTACCCGGAATAGGATTGGGATCCTACGTGATAGAGCTTGTTGATGCTGTAACCTATGAGGAAGGCAGCCATATAAAACTTTACAACCTGCTGATCTCTACCCTCGACTCGTTATCTGCTGGCCAGGACCCTGATATTATCATTAGATATTATGAAATTCATTTGCTGGATCTGGTTGGTTTTCGTCCAGAATTATTTTTCTGTGTGGAATGTGGAAAAAAAATCGTTGAGCAGGATCAATTCATATCTGGAGAATTAGGAGGAGCAGTTTGTCCGGAGTGTGCCCCGGGTATCTCTGGAGGGGTGATAAGGCCAGTATCATCTAGAGCATTAAAATACTTAAGACATTTTCAGCGGTCAGATCGAAACAGCCTGATAGCTCTTGATATACCTGGAGATATAATGGATGAGCTGGAGAAGCTTAATCTTTATTACTTGACTCATACCCTGGAAAGACACCTAAACAGCCCGGCATTTATCAAGCGCATCAAGAACGGTTTGTAAAAAACGGAAATAGTTTATGATTTATAAAAGAGAGCGGACACACCTGCTTAACACTATCTGGCAAGCCTGTGATCTTGGATTAACCCGAATCTCAGCTGGAAATTTTAGCACAAGGATAGACGATGATCTGGTGGCAATTACCCCGGCTGGTATCAACTACAAAACCATCCAAAGATCCGATATTTCTATTGTAGATTTGGATGGCAATCTACTCGAGGGACCAACACCCTCTTCTGAGATTCCCATGCATACCGCTATCTATCGGAATATTTCCAGGGC